>WGMV01000026.1 GCA_016124905.1 bacterium | reverse complement strand
TCGCCAATGGCGCGGCGGCCGTGCGGGCAGGGGGCGATGCCCTTCACCTCGCCCGGCGCACAAGGGGGAAAGTTTACATTCATCAGCACATTCGGCGGCCAGCCGACCGCCACCAGCTTGGTGATGACGGCGGCAAGGTGCGCCTCCGTCGTCGCCCAGGGCGTGTCCTCATGCGAAAAGGTGCTCTGGCTGAAGGCGATGGAGGGGATATCCAGCAACGTGCCTTCCATCGCGGCCGCAATGGTGCCGGAATAGGTGATATCCTCCGCCAGGTTGCTGCCACGGTTCACGCCCGAAAGCACCAGGTCCGGCTTCTTCTGCCCCGCAAAAATACTCTTCACCGCCAGCAGCACCGCATCCGTCGGCGTGCCCGTCACGGCATAGCGGAACTCGCTCATCCGCTCCACCCGCAACGGGTTGTTGATGGAAAGCGAATGCCCCGCGCCGCTTTGCTCTGTCAACGGTGCCACCACCCACACATCGTCGCACAAGCTGCGCGCCACGCGTTCCAGAATCTCAATGCCCTTGGCATGCACGCCGTCATCGTTGCTGATCAGGATGCGCATATCCCTCAGCGGCGTCTGCACCAGATGGTTATAGGGATTGACGTTAAGCGGCTGCAAGGCTGCTCACTCCACCCATGTAGGGGACCAGCACATCGGGGATGCGCACGCTGCCATCCTTCTGCTGGTAATTCTCCAGCACGGCAACCATCGTCCGCCCCACCGCCAGGCCGGAACCGTTCAGCGTATGCAGCAAACGCGGCCCGCCTTCCTTGCCCTTCACACGCGCCTTCATGCGCCGTGCCTGAAAATCCCCGCAGTTGGAGACACTGGAAATCTCGCGGAAAGCCTGCTGCCCCGGCAGCCACACTTCCAGGTCAAACGTCTTTTGCGAACAGAAACCCGTATCCCCGCTGCAAAGCAGCATCACGCGGTAATGCAGCCCGAGCTTCTGCAAAATCGTTTCCGCCGCATTCAGCATCAGCTGATGTTCTTCTTCCGATTTCTCCGGCGAGCAGATCGTCACCATCTCCACCTTGCTGAACTGGTGCTGGCGGATCATCCCGCGCGTGTCACGCCCCGCCGCGCCCGCTTCGGAACGGAAGCACGGCGTCCATGCGGTGTAGCGCAGCGGCAGTTCGCCCTCGGGCACGATGCTGTCCTGCACGAGATTGGTGAGCGACACTTCCGCAGTCGGGATCAGCCAATGCCCGCTGGTGGTCTTGAAAAGATCCTCGGCGAATTTCGGCAGCTGCCCGGTGCCGTACAGGCTGTTGTCGCGCACCAGATAAGGCGGCACCACTTCGGTGAATCCAAATTGGCCGGTGTGGGTATCCAGCATGAACGCCGCCAGCGCCCGCTCCAGCCGCGCCAGCCCCTGCTTCAGCACCACAAAGCGCGAACCCGCGATTTTCGCCGCCACCTCAAAATCCATCATCCCGAGCGCTTCGCCCAGGTCATCATGTAGCTTGGGCTCAAAATCCATCTTCGGCGCTTCACCCCAGCGCTTCACTTCCTTATTCGCCGTTTCGTCCTCACCCAGCGGCACGCTGTCATCCAGGCGGTTGGGCAGGGTTTTCAGCAGTTCCTCCGCCGGGTTGCCCTCGGCGATCCGCGCATCGATATCCGCCAGCCGCTGGTTCACCTGTTTGGATTCCTCCATCAGCGCATCGGCATTTTCGCCATTTTTCTTGGCCATGCCGATTTCCTTGGCCAGCTGGTTGCGGCGCGATTGCAAACCCTGCTGCTCGGTGATGAGCTCACGGAACTGACGGTCCGTCTCCAGCAATTCACGCGTCAAACTATCCTGCCCGGCTTTCAGCACGCCGCGTTTCTGCATGGCGGCGGTGAATTGCTCGGGCGTCTCGCGTATCCAGCGTATATCAAGCATGATTCATCATATCCTGTGTGGGGATGATTTTCTCCGCCTTCGGTTCCATCCAGCGGCAGACAATGATGGTGATTTCATAAAGCAGGCAAAGGGGCAGTGCCAGCCCTATCTGGCTGAACACATCCGGCGGGGTGATGACGGCGGCAATCCCGAAGATGATGACAATGGCATAACGCCGTTTTTTCGCCAGCCATGCGCCTGTCACCAGCCCCATGCGGGCCATCACCGCCAGCACCAGCGGCATCTGGAAGGTGAGGCCGAACACCGTCATCACCTCGGCGGAAAGTTCCAGATAATCCGCCATCCGTGCCTGCAAAATGATGGCCGGCGCATCCGGCGTGGCGGGCTGCTCGAAGCTCAAAAAGAATTTCCACGCCATCGGGAATATCCCGTAATAGGCCAGCGCCGCACCCAGCAGAAACAGCATCGGCGCGATCGTCAGAATGGGCACCATCATTCGTTTTTCATGCCCGTAAAGCCCCGGCGCGCAGAAGCGGTAAAGATGATAGGCGAAAAGCGGAAAGCTCAAAAAGAACCCGCCATAGACCGCAATGGTCAGATGCGTGATGAAGGCTTCCGGCAGGTTGGTGAACATCAGCTTGTGCGCCCCGTCATGCACAAGGCTGGAAAGCGGCCGCAGCAGAAACCCATAGATATTCCCCGCATATTCATAGCAGATGGCGGTGGTGACGATCAGCCCCAGCGCATACCACATCAGCCGTCGCTTCACCTCGCGCAAATGGCTGTAGAGGCTGGCATCCCAGTCGATGCCTTCCTTCGGTTCCTTGGTTGCTTCCGGCTCGGGCGTGGCCATATCCGCCATTTGTTAATGATTGTTTGGGCAAATTGATATAGCCCTCTGCCTCATGACAGCAAGTTTTATGACACACACCATAGATATTTCTCCGGCCGATGCCATGTGCGACGCCTGGCTGCCCGCCAAAAGCCGCCTGCTGGTCGTCAGCGACGCCAACTGCCTGCAGGCCGTGGGGGAGGGCGTCATCAAAAGCCTCCGCAGCCATGCGGATGTCGTTCTGCTCAATTTCAGCGCCTCTCCGCAGGCCGATGCCCTTTCGCTGGAACGGGTGAAACATGCGCTGGCTGACCGCACCCATTGCCTCGCCATCGGCAGCGGCACCATCAATGATCTGTGCAAACTCGCCAGCGCCCAGGCGGGCATTCCTTATGCGGTCCTGCCCACCGCGCCTTCCATGAACGGCTATCTCTCCGCCAATGCCTCCATCAACCTGCATGGCCACAAGCAATCCTTCGCGGCCCATGTCCCGCATGCCCTGCTGCTGAACTGGCAGATCCTCGCCGAAGCCCCGCAGCGGCTGGCCGCCAGCGGCTTTGCCGACAGCCTCTGCCGCAGCACCTGCTGGCGCGACTGGCAGCTTTCGCACCTGCTGCTCGATACGCCCTTTGACGCCGCCATGATGGAACGCCTGAAAACCCACGAACAAGCCGTGATCCACCAGATGGAAGGCCTCCAGCGGCAAAGCCCGGAAGCCGTGCGCGCCCTCATGGAATGGCTGCTGGAAGGCGGCCGCGCCATGACGAGCGCCAATAGCAGTGCCCCCGCCAGCCAGGGAGAGCACATGCTGGCACATTGGCTTGAACTGCGCGGCTACGGCAAAAGCCTGCTGCATGGCGAGTTGATCGCCGTCACCACCCTCATCATGGCCGAACTTCAGGAAAAACTGCTGGAAAGCCCACCCCGCCTGGAATGGCGCAAGCCGCCGATGGAAGCCCTGCATCACGCATTGGGTCAGGCGCAGGCCAAGGAATGCCTGGACTCCGCCGCGCACAAGCCCATCGGCTCTTCCCGTCGCGCCGCCGCTTGGATGAAGCAATGGCCCAGGGCCGCCGCCGCCATCCACGGCACCGGCCACGCCCATTCCCGCCGCAAACTTCAGGGATGGCTGCAGGGCATGGGCCTGCAAACCTCGCCACGCAGCGCCCACATTCCGCAAAAGGAAATCCACCTGGCCCTCAAGCTCGCCGCACTTTCGCGCGACCGTTTTACCTTCCTCGATATCGCCATGTTCGCGGCGATGCAGGAATAACACCCCCACGTCATTCCAGCGAAAGCTGGAATCCAGCAGGCTAACCAGTATTTTCAGACAATAGCGGATGAATCGTTTCATGGATTCCAGCTTTCGCTGGAATGACGGAGGCTAGAGCGATACCTTGAAGCTCTCCACCAGGCTCCCCGCCAGCATATACCACCCATCCACCACCACGAAGAAGATGAGCTTGAACGGCAGCGAGATCATCACCGGCGGCAGCATCATCATACCCATGGACATCAGCGTGGCCGCCACGAACATGTCGATGATGAGGAAGGGGATGAAAATCAGGAAGCCGATCTCGAACGCCCGCTTCAATTCGCTGATCATGAAGGCGGGAATCAGGATGCGGTAGGGCGTATCCTCCGGCGTCTCAATCTTCGGCGTGCCCGCCATATCCACGAATACCTGAAGGTCCTTGTCGCGTACATGCTTCAGCATGAATTCATGGAACGGCTTGAGCGACCGGTCGAACGCCTCTTTCTCCGTAATCTGCTCCTGGATCAGCGGCAGCACGCCATCGTCGTAGGATTTCTCCAGCGTCGGCGCCATCACGAAAAAGGTGAGGAACAAGGCCAGCGACATCAGCACCGCGTTGGGCGGCGTCTGCTGCAGGCCGAGCGCGCTGCGCAAAAGCGACAACACCACGATCATCCGCGTGAAGGAGGTCATCATGATGACGATGGAAGGCGCCAGGCTGATGACCGCCAGCAGCGCAATCATCTGGATGATGCGTGCGCTGGAGGAGCCGCCGTCGCCCAGGTTCAGCGACAGGCTCTGCGCGAATGCCTGGCCGGGCAGGGCAAGTGCCAGCACAAAAACCATGACCGGGGCGAGCAGGGCAAAAAGGCAATGCTTACGCATCGGCGGGTTCCTCCTCGAGGATGGATTTGGAAGACGTTGGTTTCTGTTTCTGCTTTTTCTTGGTCTTGCGCACGGCCACATGGGGTATTTCTCCACCGAGCAGCGCCATATATTCATCACCATCCACGGAAAACAGCACCACACGGTGCTTGCTGTCGAGCATCAGGCTGTCCTGCAGGGCGAGCCGCGCCTGCTTGCCTTTCAGCAACATCCCGCGGCCGCTTTTCATCAGCACCGCGCGCGCTGCATGGGCGCACAGCATGAACAACAGCAGCACGCCCGCAAGCGCGGCCATATGCTCCAGCCATTGCATGGAGCCCGTCTCCATGACCTAGCTGTTCTCGCCCGACTCTTCGTCGGCATTCTTGAGCGCCTGGCCATAGGCCTTGGCCGCGTTTTTCTGATGGTTCAGCCCTTCAATCTGGCGGACGATCTCCGCATGGCGCTGCTTCAGGAGCTCGGCCACCTTGTTCAGGTCGCCCATCATCTCCTGCAGGCGCTTGGCGTAAGGCGGCACCACGCCGGCTTCCATGCTTGCCACAAGGGTGCAAAGCTCTGCCACGCTGGTATCCAGCCCGCCCAGGTCCACGTCGCCACCCTGTTCCAGCGTCTCACGCGCGGAAATAATGAAGCGGTGCGTTTCATTGAACTTACCGTCGATATCAGCGTTGGCCATGGGGCTATTCCTTATCAGCTTGCTTACGTTGGTTATAGGATGCGTTGGCGCGATAGACAAACACCAAAATCTCCGCCACGGCGGAATACGCTTCCACCGGAATCGGCGCATCCAGGTCGAGCGCGGTCAGCACCTGCGCCAGGTCGGCATCCTGACGCACGGCCACGCCGTTGGCGAACGCCAGCTGCATGATCTGCTCCGCCCAGAAGCCCTTGCCGCTGGCAAGCACCTGCGGAACGCCGCCGGCCTCGCCGCTGCCAAGTGCAATGGCAATGGTTTCGGGTTTGGGGGTGGGCTTATCGTTCATGGCTAAAATTACAGCAGATCGTCCAGGTTGATCTCGCCGCCTGTTGCCGCCTCGCGGTTCTCGGCGATAATGCGGTCGTAAAGCTCCTTGCGCAGCACCGACACATCGGGCGGAAAGCGAAAGCCGAGCTTCACGGATTTGCCCTTCACTTCCATGACGGTCAGTTCGACATTGTTGTTGATGATAATGGATTCACCAA
The DNA here is from genome assembly GCA_016124905.1 of bacterium. NCBI lineage: Bacteria > bacterium. Next base: position 86,234 of record WGMV01000026.1, on the reverse strand, counting down.
CTTTGCGGGCAAGATAGAGCATATTCACTACATATAGAGGAGTAATGCTAGCCTTATAGCGCCAATGGGGTTATCAGACCATTAAAAGGTTTGGGGAGAGGGGGCGTCTTAAACTCCTGATTCCACACACAGCAGAAACCAGCTAAACTGGCACGCTGCTTGCATTATAAGAGGCGAAGCGGGCCAAAAGCCCTGAAAAACGGAGGGAATCATGGATTTTTCTAGCACCGGCCTGGTCCGCCTGATGGAGGCCAAGATGAATTACCAGGCAGAACGCCAGGACGTGCTTGCCCAGAACGTCGCCAACGCCGATACCCCGGGCTACCGTGCCAAGGACATTGCCGAGCCGGACTTTTCCGCCATGATCCCCAATCACCACCGCCTGGCCATGGCCCAGACTTCACCGGAACACAAAGGCGGCGCTTATTTCATGGCCCCGACCTACGACCCCGAACAGATGCGCAAAAGCTTTGAGATCAAACCGGTCAAAAACAGCATCAACCTGGAAGAGCAGATGGAAAACGTCTCTCACAACGCATTTGCCTATCAGATGAGCACCACACTGTATAAAAAATCTGCCGATCTGTTCCGTATATCGGTGCAAAACCATTAAAATATAGGGGGATAGCATGGTAGATCTTATCAATTCGCTGCATATTTCCTCATCGGGCATGAAGGCGCAAAGCGAGCGGATGAAAATCATCTCGCAAAACATCGCCAACGCCGACGACACGGCCTCCACCCCGGGCGGCAAGCCCTACCAGCGTAAGGTCATCAGCTTCCGCAACGCGCTGGACAAGGAGCTGGGCACGGAAACGGTGCGCGTGCATAAAGTCGGTGTCGATAAATCCGAATTCGAAAAGAAATACGACCCCAGCCACCCGGCTGCGGACGCACAGGGCTATGTGCTCTATCCAAACGTCAACGTGATGGTGGAAATGGGCGATATGAAGGAAGCCGAGCGAACCTACGACGCCAACGTGCAGGCTGTTGAGGTCGCGAAGTCGATGATGCAAAATACGCTGGGTGTGCTAAGATAGTTAAGCTGTAAGCGGTTGCGCGAAGCGCAGAGCGTAGGCAAACTAAGGTAGCGCATCATAGCGGGGGAGTAAGCAAAATGGTCGATTCCATCTATAATGCCGCCAGTAAGGCCTACGCCAACGCGGCAAAAATTGCCCCCCAGGCAAAATCTACCCAGGCCGAGGGCGATGCCCCGCTGACGACCACATTCGGCCAGGCCGGCAGCCAGCCGAATAATGGCAAAATGTCTTTTCCGGCACTGCTGGAAGGCTCCATCGACCGCTCCATCGCCACCACCTACAAAGGCGAGGATATCAGCATCAAGGCCATGCTCGGCAAGGCCGATCTGCATGAGATGGTCTCCGCCATCACCCAGACCGAACTCACCCTGCAGGCCGTGGTCGCCGTACGCGACCGCGTTATCAATGCCTACCAGGACATCCTGAAAATGCCGATTTAAGGCGGTGGGGTTATGGACGCGCAAACCGTCATCGATATCGGCCGCGACGCCATCTGGGTGCTGATCAAGCTCAGCCTGCCGCTCATGCTCGTGGCCCTTGTGGTGGGCCTGGTCATCGGCCTGTTGCAGGCATTGACACAGATTCAGGAGATGACGCTCACCTTCGTGCCGAAGATTCTCGCCATTTTCCTCACCATGATGGCGCTCATGCCCTATTTCATCAGCCAGATGACGGATTTCAACACCCGCATGGCCGAGCGCATGACGGACCTTGAGTGAGCGGTTGCGCGAAGCGCAGAGCCTAGGCATGCTTTATCCTCTGCAAAGGACGCATCAATGGCACAGAACAGGATAACCCACAGGATAACCCGATGACGCTCGAAGGGCTGTTGATCGGAGAAATTTTCTCCATCATGCTCGTGTTCTGCCGCATCGGCACGGCCATCATGTTCATGCCCGGCATTGGCGAGATGTATGTTCCCCTGCGGGTGCGTCTGTTGCTGTCGCTCACCATCAGCTACCTGCTGGCGCCTATTCTGAAGCCGTACCTTCCGCCAGTAGCCACTTCCACCATGCAGCTTTTCATGCAGGTATCGACGGAGATCATGTACGGCTTCTTCATCGGCATGGCCACCAAAACGCTGCTTGCCACCATGCATATCGCGGGCATGGTCATCGCCACGCACACCAACTTCGCCACCGCCATGCTGTTTGACAGCACGCAGGGCAGCCAGAGCGCTTCGCTTGGCGTGCTGCTCACGCTCACATCGCTGCTGATTCTTCTGGTGACGGACACCCACCTGCTGGTGCTGCAAGCCTTTGTGGACAGCTACACCATGCTGAAGCCCACCGGCGCCGTCCCATGGCACGACATGGCGGTCTATTTCACGCGGCTGGTGGCGCTCAGTTTTATGCTAGCACTGAGTCTTTCCATGCCTTTTATCGTATCGGCCATGGTCATCAATATTGCCGCGGGCGTCCTGTCGCGCCTGATGCCGAACTTCCAGGTATTCTTCGTCATGATGCCCGCGCAGATCATCTTCGGTCTGCTGGTCATGGCTGCCGTGCTTCCGGATATTATGCTATGGTTCCATCAGCATTTCCGCGAGCAGATGGAAAATTTCCTCTCATTTTAAGGGTGCCGCATGGCAGGGGATGAAAACACCGATAAGTCGCAGAAGACAGAAGACCCAACCCAGAAACGGCTGGAAGAAGCCTTCAAGCGCGGGCAGGTGGTCACTTCGCGCGAGCTGGTGAGTTTCTTCATGTTCGTGGCCATGACCTTCATGATCGGCGCCGTGCTGCCGAAAGCCGCCACCATGACGGTTCAGAATTTCGCCGTGTTCGTTACGGAGCCCCACACATTCTTTGCCGATGACGGCTCGCTTCGCCGCATTGGCTGGAGCATCTGGATGAAGGCCATGGGGATTTGTTTTCTGCTGATCGGCGCCATGATCGTCGCCGCTCTGGCGGGCAACATGATCCAGCATCGCATAGTCTTTTCGGTGGAATCCATCACCCCAAAGCTGGAGAAGCTCTCCCTCATCAAAGGCTGGGGTCGCCTGTTTTCCATGCGCTCGGTGGTGGAAATGCTCAAGGGTATCGTCAAAATCACCATCATTGGCTGGGTGGCTTATTTGTCGGTGCATGCCAAGCTGGGCTTTCTCAACCCGCTGACCGGCTACGATATCCACAATTCCCTGCTGTTCATGGATACGGTGGTGGTGAACATGATGATCGCTATCTGTGTGGCCATGGCCTTCATCGCCTTGTTCGACTATCTCTATCAGCGGCATGATTACATGAAGAACCTCCGCATGTCCCGGCAGGAGATCAAGGAGGAATATAAGGAGCAGGAAGGGGATCCCCACATTAAGGGTAAGATTCGCCAGCTCAGGGCCGAGCGCGCCCGCAAACGCATGATGGCCGCCGTGCCCCATGCCGATGTGGTGGTCACCAACCCGACCCACTATGCCGTGGCGCTGAAATACGACCGTGCCACCATGGCCGCCCCCGCCGTGGTGGCCAAGGGGGTGGACAAGGTCGCCGAGCGCATCAAGGACGTCGCGTTTGAAAATGAAGTCCCGGTGGTAGAAAATCCGCCGCTTGCCCGGGCCCTGCATGCCAGCGTGGATCTGGACGAGGAAGTGCCGACCGAGCATTATCAGGCGGTTGCGGAAGTGATTGGCTATGTGTACCGCCTCAGGAACAAGCTAAAATAAAAATTGTATATGATTCGGCGCTTTTTTAACCCCTTTGGCGCTGTTCCTTACCAATCGTTAAGCTTCATGCCCTATGCAAACCCATGCACCGTTAAGCAGGGTAAGAAAGCGTGAGTTCCGAGCAGCGTCGTTATCAGGATGGCCCACCGCAGGATGAAAAGGGCGTGCGGGAGTTTATGGTGCGCGCGCGCAAGCCCTCTCTGCAGGTGATTGCCGTAACCTTTTTATTCGCCTTTATCGCCGTCAATGCCTCTGTCTGGTGGATGGAGCTGATCGGCGGCGTGGCCGCCGTCATGATGGCAAGCTTCGTCATTCTCGGTATTCTGGCCTGGTTCACCATCACCGTGACGCAGAACAACCGCGATCTGGTGATGATGACCGAATACCAGAACGCGCTTTTTTCCTCGATTGCCAACCTGAACAACCTGTTTTTGCTGATCGTCAAGGGCAACGGCACCATCACCTATTACAGCAGCGATTATCAGAAAATGTTCGCCGATGCGCGCCGTTTCGGCCTGACTTCGCTGGACTCGCTTCTGGAAAGCGACGGCATCAGCGCCGAATCCTCTGCTAAAATCCGCGCGGCCATGGAAGCCGGCCAATCCGAGGTCATCTTCGGCGAATTGCGCGATCTGGAAGGCAATATCCAGAAGGTGCGTATCGCCCTTCGCCCCATTCCGCGCCCGGTTGGCTATTTCGCCATCAGCTGCTCGCCCCTTCGCCGCCGCACCAGTGACAAAAACGAGCCCGCCCAGGCCGCGCAGGATGGCTACCATCCCGCCCATAACCTGCCCAAGGCCGTGCAGGATGCGCTGTTTGCCGCGCCGCTCGGTTTTTGTGCGTTCGACAAGGTCGGCACGCCGCTTTTTATTCATCCCGACATTGAGCAATGGCTCGGCTACGGCAATAACGAGATCATCGACAAGCGCATCCGCATCCAGGATCTCGTCAACATTAACCCCACCACGCGCGATGCCAAGCTGGAGCTCGACAGTTTCGAAGGCGAAGTGCTCTTCAAACGCGCCAACGGCACGGTGGCCAAGGCCTTCGTGGTGCAGAAAATCTTTATCGATGCCGATGGCCAGCCCGGTGGCTGCTGCACCGTCATTGCCCCGACGGATCGCCCCAATCCCTTCCGCCATGCATCCGGCACGCTCAGCGATGAGGTGACGGAATCCACCAGTGCGGCCTATCTCAATGATCTGCTCGACAATGCGCCGATGGGCATTGCCCTGCTGGACAAGCATGGGCAGATTCTGCGTTACAACGCCTTCTTCGCCTCGCTCACCGACATCGCCCAGTATGAATCCCACGGGCTCAGCATCGTCGATATCGTGGATGCCGAACACAAAAACGAAGTGGTGGAGCGCATCAACGAAATCCTGCGCACCAACCAGTCAGCGCCTGAAAAACCCGTTAGTATCGTCCTCAAAGGCGAAATCCCCAAAACCGCCTCGCTCTATCTCGCGCACCTGCCGCGCAGCGGCGACAGCAATGCCGAACTGGTCGTGCACCTCATCAACACCACCGAGCAGCGCTCGCTTGAGGAAAAATTCGCCCACTCGCAGAAGATGCAGGCCGTCGGCCAGCTCGCGGGCGGCATCGCGCACGATTTCAACAACCTTCTCACCGCCATGATCGGCTTCTGCGATCTGCTGCTCATGCGCCACCCGGCGGGCGACCAGTCCTTCGCCGACATCATGCAGATCAAGCAGAACGGCAACCGCGCCGCCAACCTGGTGCGTCAGTTGCTCGCCTTCTCCCGCCGCCAGACGCTCCAGCCAAAGCTCATCGACATCACCGACGTGCTGGCTGAGCTTTCCAACCTCATTCGTCGCCTGATCGGTGAGAATATCGAACTCAACATGATCCACGGCAAGGACCTGGGCATGGTGAAGGTCGATCTCGGCCAGTTCGAGCAGGTCATCATCAACCTTGCCGTCAACGCGCGTGACGCCATGAGCGGCTCCGGCGGCTCACTCAGCATCCGCAGCAGCTGCATGCAGATCAACCGCGCCCATCCTGTGCCGAAAAACTGGATCAGCCCGACCGATGAGGACCCCGTCTCCAACGGCGATTATGTGCTGATCGAAGTCATCGACACCGGCACCGGCATTCCGAAGGACATCATCCGCAAGATTTTCGAGCCCTTCTTCTCCACCAAGGAAGTCGGCGCGGGCACCGGCCTCGGCCTTGCCACCGTCTATGGCATTATCAAACAGACGGGCGGCCATATTTTCGTCGCCAGTGAAGAGAACAAGGGCACCACCTTCGCGCTTCTCTTCAAGCGTTATGAGCCTGAAGTGGAGAAGAAAACCGTCACCGCCGACAGTGACGCCGCCGGCAGTGTCGCCAATGCCGACCTGACGGGGAAAAGCACCATCCTGCTGGTGGAAGACGAAGCGCCGGTGCGCATGTTCGCCTCCCGCGCACTGCGCAACAAGGGCTACACCGTGCTGGAGGCCGATTGTGGCGAGGCCGCCATCGAGCTGATGCAGGCCGAAGGCAACAAGGTGGAGCTCATCATCTCCGACGTCATCATGCCCGGCATCGACGGCCCCAGCATGGTCAAGGAAGTCTGGAAATCCTTCCCCAATCTTCAGGTCATCTTCATCTCCGGTTATGCCGAGGATGCACTCGGCAAAATGGAAGACAGCGAGAACGAATTCTTCTTCCTGCCCAAGCCATTCACCCTCAAGCAACTGGCTGAGAAGGTGAAGGAAGTCACCAGCAAGTGACAGGTTGCTTAGCGCGTCCCGCGCTTAGCCAACCTGTCATCCTCGGGCGCGCGCAGCGCGAACCGGGGATCTGTTGCCTTCCTAAAAACAACATCAAAAATATTTGTTACAAAAAATGGCGGAATCCAGCCATTCCGCCAAAAACGCGATAACAAAACCAAAGCTGCCCCTTGCATCCTTCCGGGGAAGTAGTACATTCCACCCAACAAATATGTAGGAGTGGTTATGGACAAGAATAAGGCATTGGAAGCGGCACTGAGCCAGATTGAGCGCAGCTTCGGCAAAGGTTCGATCATGAAACTGGGCCAGCGCCCGACCGTGGAAGTCGATGCGGTTTCCACCGGCTCCATCAGCCTTGACCTTGCCCTCGGCATCGGCGGCCTGCCGCGCGGCCGCATCATCGAGATTTTCGGCCCGGAAAGCTCCGGTAAAACCACCCTCACGCTGCATGTGCTGGCAGAGGCTCAGAAGAAAGGCGGCACCTGCGCCTTCATCGATGCCGAGCACGCGCTCGACCCCGCCTATGCCAAAAAGCTCGGCGTGAATATCGACGAACTCGTCATCTCCCAGCCTGACACCGGCGAGCAGGCGCTCGAGATTGCCGACACGCTCGTGCGTTCCGGCGCGGTGGATGTGATCGTTATCGACTCCGTCGCGGCCCTGACCCCCAAGGCCGAGATCGAAGGCGAGATGGGCGATTCGCACATGGGCCTCCAGGCCCGCCTGATGAGCCAGGCCCTGCGCAAGCTGACGGCCTCCACCAGCCGCACCAACTGCATGATCATCTTCATCAACCAGATCCGCATGAAAATCGGCGTGATGTTCGGCAACCCCGAAACCACCACCGGCGGCAACGCGCTGAAATTCTATGCCTCCGTGCGCATCGACATCCGCCGCATCGGCTCCATCAAGGACAAGGACGAGGTCGTTGGCAACCAGACCCGCGTGAAAGTAGTGAAGAACAAAGTTTCGCCTCCTTTCAAGCAGGTCGAATTTGACATCATGTATGGCGAAGGCATCTCCAAACTGGGCGAACTGATCGACCTCGGCGTGAAAACCGGCCTGGTGGAAAAATCCGGCGCCTGGTTCTCCTACAATTCCACCCGCATCGGCCAGGGCCGCGAGAATGCCAAACAGTATCTCCGCGACAACCCCGCCATGGCGCAGGAGATTGAGAACGCCATCCGCAAACAGGCCGGCCAGAACACCACCATGTTCGAAGCCAAGGTGACGGAAGAGGACTCCCTGGAAGACGCCGACGCCGCCTAAAGTACCCTCTCCCCCTTCCGGGGGGAGAGGGCTGCGCAGGCTTGCTGAACTTTATGCCGAAAGCGGTTGCGCGGAGCGCAGAGCATAGGCAAATAAAGTGAGGCTAGCCGGAGCTGGGTGAGGGGGGGATGACTCATGCCACCCCCTCTCTCTGTAAAGAAACTAAATTGCCACCATAGGCACAGAAGAACCGGAATGACCAAGCCCACCAGCATCAACGATATCCGCCGCGCGTTCCTCGATTATTTTGCCGGGCAGGGCCACAAAATCATGCCCTCCAGCCCTCTGGTGCCTCATCAGGACCCAACCCTGATGTTCACCAATTCCGGCATGGTCCAGTTCAAGGACATCTTCACCGGCAAGCAAAAGCCGGAAAGCCCCCGCGCCACCACGGCACAGAAATGCGTGCGCGCAGGCGGCAAGCATAACGACCTCGACAATGTCGGCTACACGGCCCGCCACCACACGTTTTTCGAGATGCTCGGCAACTTTTCCTTCGGTGATTATTTCAAAACCGACGCCATTCCTTTCGCCTGGAAATTCCTGACCGAAGTGCTCGGCCTGCCGAAAGAAAAACTCCTCGTCACCGTCTATCATAACGATGAAGAGGCCTACGGCATCTGGAACAAAACCATCGGCCTGCCGCCGGAAAAAATCATCCGCATCAGCACCAGCGACAACTTCTGGTCCATGGGTGACACCGGCCCCTGCGGCCCATGCTCCGAGATATTCTACGACCACGGCCCGGAAATCCCCGGCGGCCCTCCCGGCAGCCCGGATGAGGATGGCGACCGTTTTATCGAGGTCTGGAACCTCGTCTTCATGCAGTACGAGCAATTCGCTGACGGCAAGCGCGAGAAACTCCCCAAACCCTCCATCGACACCGGCATGGGGCTGGAGCGCATCGCCGCCGTGCTGCAGGGCGTGCATAATAATTACGAGACCGACCTCTTCGTCAAACTCATCAACGCCGCCGAGCGCATCACCGGCGTGAAGGCCGAAGGCAAACACACCGCTTCCTTCCGCGTCATTGCCGATCACCTTCGCGCCAGCAGCTTCCTGATGGCCGATGGCGTCGTGCCGTCCAACGAGGGCAGGGGCTATGTCCTTCGCCGCATCATGCGCCGCGCCATGCGCCATGTGCACCATATCGGCTACAAGGGCGCGTTGATGCACCAGCTTTTCCCGGCTCTGGTAACGGAAATGGGCGAGGCCTATCCCGAACTCGGCCGCGCCAGCGCCTTCATCCAGCAAACCCTCAAATCCGAGGAAGAGCGCTTCCAGTCCATGCTCGGCCGCGGCATGGCCCTGCTGGAGGATGAATCCAAAAAAATCGCCGAAGGCGGCAAGCTCTCCGGCGAGGTCGCCTTCAAGCTTTACGATACATTCGGCTTCCCGGTGGACCTCACCGCCGACATCCTGCGCGGTCAGGGCAAGCAGGTGGACCAGGAAGGCTTCGACGCCGCCATGGCCCGCCAGAAGGCCGAAGCCCGCAAAGCCTGGTCCGGCAGCGGCGAAAAAGGCAAGGACAGCATCTGGTTCGGCATCAAGGAGCAAACCGGTGCGAGCGAGTTCCTCGGCTATCGCCTGAACGAAGCCCAGGGTGTGCTGAAAGCCATCGTGGTGGACGGCAAACAGACCGACAAAGCCGCCAAAGGCCAAAAGGTCGCACTCGTCTTCAACCAGACGCCTTTCTACGGCGAATCCGGCGGCCAGATGGGCGACAAAGGCACCATCACCTTCGCGGGCGGCGCTATAGTCGACATTACCGACACCCAAAAGCCGCTGGAAGAATTCCTCACCCACATCGGCACCGTGAAGGAAGGCTCCATCGCCGTGGGCGATGCCGCCGAACTGAAAATCGACATCGACCACCGCGACCGCACCCGCGCGAACCATTCCGCCACGCACCTGCTCCATGCCGTGCTGCGCAGGCAGCTGGGCGGCCATGTTACCCAGCAGGGCTCCATGGTCTCCGCCGACCGCCTGCGGTTCGACTTCTCCCATAACGGCGCCCTCAGCCGCGAGGAATGGGCCACCATCGAAGCCGAGGTCAACCGCCTCATCTGGCAGAATAGCGAAGTCTCCACCGTCCTCTCCACGCCCGACCAGGCGATCGAAGCCGGTGCCATGGCGCTTTTCGGTGAGAAATACGGCGACGAAGTCCGCGTGCTTTCCATGGGCCTGCCGGGTGAAGATGGCAAAGCCTATTCCGTGGAGCTCTGCGGCGGCACCCACGTGGCCCGCACCGGCGATATCGGCCTTTTCACCATATTGTCGGAATCCTCCGTCTCCGCCGGTGTCCGCCGCATCGAGGCCTGCACCCGCGAAGGCGCATGGAACGCCCTCAAGCAGCAGCAGTCCCTTCTGCTCAAAGCCGCGGGCGAACTCCGCACCGGCCCCAATGAACTGCCCGATCGCGTCGCCACCCTTTCCGAACAAACCCGCAATCAGGAGCGCGAACTCCAGCAGCTCAAGACCAAACTCGCCACCATGGGCTCAGGGGGTGGTGCAGGCGGCACCGCCAATGACGACAAGCCCGAGACCATCGGCTCGGTCTCTTTCATCGGCCGCGTGTTCGACGATCTTCCTGCCAAGGAACTCCGTAACGTAGCCGACCAGTTCCGTGCCAAACTGCCATCCGGCGTGCTGGCCCTCGTCTCACGCGATAACGGCAAGGCCGCCGTGGTCGTCTCCGTCAGCAACGACCTGCTTGAAAAGCTCAACGCTGTGGATGCCGTCACCTCCGCCGTGCAGGCCGTCGGCGGCCAGAAAGGGGGTGGACGCCCTGACTTTGCCCAAGGCGGCGGCCCCAATGCCGATGCAGCGGACCAGTCCATCGAGGCCGTCCGGCATTACGTCAAAGCAATCGCCAGTTAAAATCCTGACGGATGTCATCCTCGGGCGCGCAACGCGCGAACCGGGGATCTATCGAGCCGCAACCATGGATTCTCGGTTCATGCGATGCATGCCCGAGAATGACGATTAAGAAATTTGCCTTTCAAAGGCCATTTTGCTAACTCCCCTTAACCCTTGCTTTACCTGCTTGCCTTAACAAGCTGGGAGCGATTTAAGATTTTTTGGAGTTTACGCCACATGCCCGCTACCCCCATTACAGTTGCCTACGGAGACGGAATCGGCCCCGAAATCATGGAAGCCACGCTCCACATCCTGCGCAAAGCCGGGGCAAATCTGCAGATTGAGGTGATCGAGGTCGGCGCCAAAAAATACGAACAGGGTCACACATCCGGCCTAGCGCCCGAGGCCTGGGAATCCATCAACCGCACCAAGGTGCTGCTGAAAGCCCCCATCACCACCCCGCAGGGCGGCGGTTACAAAAGCCTTAACGTCACGCTGCGCAAAACGCTTGGTCTTTATGCCAACGTGCGCCCCTGCGTGGCCTATTCTCCTTTCGTTCGCACCCACCACCCTGCCATGGACATGGTGATTGTGCGTGAGAACGAGGAAGATCTCTACGCGGGCATCGAACACCGCCAGACCAACGACGCCTACCAGTGCCTGAAGCTGCTCACCTGGCCGGGTTCCGAGAAGATCGTCCGTTACGCCTTCGAATACGCGGTGCGCAACAACCGCCGCAAGGTCACCTGCATGACCAAGGACAACATCATGAAACTTGCCGATGGCATGTTCCATAAGGTGTTCAACGAGGTCGCCAAGGAATACCCGCAGATCGAAGCCGAACATTACATCATCGATATCGGCTCCGCCCGCATCGCCACCCGTCCGGAAGTGTTCGACGTCATCGTGACGCTGAACCTCTATGGCGACATCATTTCCGACATTGCCGCCGACGTTTCCGGCTCAGTCGGCCTCGCTGGCTCCGCCAATATCGGCAAGGAAGTCGCGATGTTCGAAGCCATTCACGGCTCCGCGCCGGATATCGCCGGCAAGCACATCGCCAACCCCTCCGGCCTGCTGCAGGGGGCGCTGATGATGCTGGTCCATATCGGCCAGTCCGACATCGCCGCCAAAATCCAGAATGCCTGGCTCTGCACCATCGAGCAGGGCATCCACACGGCGGATATCTATGCCCAGGGCACCAGCAAGGTGAAGGCCACCACCGAGCAGTTCGCCGATGCGGTCATCGAGAATCTCGGCAAGGAGCCGCAGGTATTCCGTCCCGCAAGGCTTGGCGAAGGCAAACAAGGCCCGCTCACTATCAAGCTGAAGGAACGCCCCAGGGCCAAAAAGGAACTGGTCGGCCTTGATGTCTTCATCGACTTCACCGGCAAGCCGGAAGAACTCGGCAAAAAGCTGGAATCCATCAAGGTGGACGGCGCCAAATTCACCATGCTCACCGCCCGTGGCCTCAAAGTCTACCCGGACCCCATCAAGGGCCTGGATTGCGGCGACCACTGGCGCGCAGCCTTCATGGCCTCGCCCGAAGGCGGCACCATCACCCACAAGCAGGTGGTGCAGATCCTCGAGCAAGCCAGCGCCGTCGGCCTCGATTTTATCAAGACCGAGCATCTCTACCGTTTCGATGGCGAGCGCGGTTATTCCCAGGCTCAGGGCGAGTAAGCCATTCATGGAAGGAAAGAATGAACCAAGCTCTTGGTATATTCTTCCTTTCGGCTTATCGGCTTTCTTTATCATAGATTATGCCAACAAAGCTTATGGCTGGGGACTTTCGGAAGAGTACCTGCCTGGCTTTGTTGGCATTGGTTCAGCCTGCCTATGGGCTGGAATAAAGTTTCACATAAAAAATAAAGACTAGCTGTAATAGGCTTTTGCAACATCTCCTTGCACAGATGCTGGCGGATGCTAAGTTTATGCCCGCTATAAAAGTGGAGCCAGCAACATGTCAAAAATCAAGGTAGCAAACCCCATCGTGGAGATGGACGGCGACGAGATGACGCGCATCATCTGGAAGATGATCAAGGACAAGCTCATCAACCCCTACCTCGATATCGACATCCGTTATTTCGATCTCTCCATCGAGCACCGGGACGAAACCGACGACAAGGTGACGGTCGAAGCCGCCAACGCCACGAAAGAACACGGCGTGGCCGTCAAATGCGCCACCATCACACCGGACGAAGCCCGCGTGAAGGAGTTTTCCCTCAAAAAAATGTGGCCATCCCCCAACGGCACCATCCGCAACATCCTGAACGGCACCGTCTTCCGCGAGCCCATCATCTGCAAAAACGTCCCCCGCCTCGTGCCGGGCTGGACGCAGCCCATCGTCATCGGCCGTCACGCCTATGGCGACCAGTACCGCGCCACCAATTTCGTGGTGCCGGGCGCGGGCAAACTCACCATCAGCTTCAAGCCCGCCGACGGCGGCGCGCCGATTGAGCATGAAGTGTTCAGCTTCCCCGGTTCCGGCGTGGCCATGGGCATGTTCAACCTCGATGAATCCATTCGCGGCTTCGCCCGTTCCTGCCTCAATTACGGCATCACCAAAAAATGGCCGGTCTACCTCTCCACCAAAAACACCATCCTTAAAGCCTATGACGGCCGCTTCAAGGATATCTTCCAGGAGATTTACGAGAAGGAATTCAAGGCCGAGTTCGAAAAACTGGGCATCTTCTACGAACACCGCCTCATCGACGATATGGTGGCCTACTGCCTCAAGTCCGAAGGCGCCTTCGTCTGGGCCTGCAAAAACTACGATGGCGATGTCCAGTCCGACACGGTCGCCCAAGGCTTCGGCTCCCTCGGCCTCATGACCTCCGTTCTCGTTTCCCCGGACGGCAAAACCGTGGAGGCCGAAGCCGCCCACGGCACCGTCACCCGCCATTACCGCCAGCACCAGCAGGGCAAGGAGACCTCCACCAACTCCATCGCCTCCATCTTCGCCTGGACGCGCGGCCTCGGCTATCGCGCCAAGTTCGACGGCAACAAGGAACTGGCCGCTTTCGCCGAATTACTGGAACAAACCACCATCGGCACCGTGGAAGCTGGCTTCATGACCAAAGACCTGGCTTTATTGGTTGGCAATAACCAGGCCTACCTTTCCACTGGAGCCTTTATCGATAAAGTGGCAGAGCGTTTTAACAGTGCCCTGAATAATAATCTGAAAAAGAGTGCATAGAACATGGAACCCAAACGTAACCACCTGGTCGACACCATCAGCGGCTTTCTGGTGCCCATCCATAAGGAGGGCTACCCCTTTATCGCCATCTTCGCCGTCGTCACCATCATCCTGATGGCCATTTCCGACGTACTGGGCTGGACCGGCGTGGTGCTCACCCTCTGGTGCATCTATTTCTTCCGCGATCCGGAGCGCTTTACACCGCAGGAGGGCAACCTGATCGTCTCCCCGGCGGACGGCATTCTGCAAATGCGCACGCAAATCGTCCCGCCCGCCGAGCTCGGCCTGGGCAGCGAGCCGCTGGAGCGCGTCAGCGTCTTCATGAACGTGTTCAACTGCCACGTCAACCGCACCCCGGTGGCCGGTAAAGTCTCGCACATGTATTACATCCCCGGCAAATTCATCAACGCCTCGCTGGATAAGGCGAGCGAGGAGAACGAGCGCCAGCTCATGACGGTGGAAACCCCGGGCGGCCAGTCCATCGGCGTGGTGCAAATCGCGGGCCTCGTGGCGCGCCGCATCGTCACCACCGTGAAAATCGGCCAGCAGCTGCTGGCGGGCGAGCGCTTCGGCCTCATCCGTTTCGGCAGCCGGGTGGATGTCTACCTGCCCAAAGGCTCCACCTGCAAGGTGCTGGTCGGCCAGACCATCGTCGGCGGCGAAACCGTGCTGGCGGAACTGCCCGCCGTGAAGAAAGCCAAACCAACTGCCGCCAACGCTGAGTAAACCATGGCCCTGCCGCGCAACCTCCCGCTGATCTACATACTGCCCAACGCCTTCACGTTGCTCGGCATGTGCGTGGGCCTGTCGGCCATTCGGTTTGCGCTGGCGGGCAGCTGGGAAAAGGCCGTGGCGGCCATCATCGTTGCCGCCGTCATGGATGGCATGGACGGCCGCCTGGCCAGGCTGCTGAAAGCCACCAGCAATTTCGGCGCGCAGCTGGATTCGCTGTCGGATTTCGTCAATTTCGGCGTGGTGCCCGCCATTGTCATGTATCTCTGGAGCCTGGAGCAGATCAACCGCGTCGGCTGGGCCATGTCCATTTTCTACATCGTCTGCTGCGCCATCCGTTTGGCCCGCTTCAACAGCAAGCTGGATGCGCCCGATCCCTATCCCTTCTCCAATCGCTTCTTCACCGGCATGGCCGCGCCCATGGGCGCTTCCATCAGCGTCATCCTGATGGTGCTGAATTTCGAATATGATGTGGAATGGGGCCAGAACCCCTGGATCGCAGGCTTTTATTTCCTCTTCATCGCTTTCCTTATGGCCAGCCGCATCCCGACCTTTTCCATCAAGCGCCTCACCATCCGGCGCGATTACGTGATGCAGTTCACCGTGCTGGCCGGGCTGCTGGTGGTGATGCTCACCATTGAGCCATGGGGCACGTTGCTGGCCATCGGCATCGGCTACATGGTGTCCATCCTGTTCAGCAGCATTTCCTTCTGGCGGCTCAAGCGTCAATATGAAGCGGGCAAATAGGCTCCTTATTTTTTTGATGCTCTTGCTGGCGGCGGTTTCGCCTGCCCATGCGCAAACCCAGGCCGAATTGCGCGACATGCCATCCATCACCGTCCTGGTGCCCGAGGCCATCTCCACTCCCATGGCCGCCCTTGCGCGGGCTTACAGCAAAAAAAGCGGCGTCTCTGTCGTTCTGGTGGTGGAAAGCCCCGGCACCCAGGCAGAATCCGTCAAAGATGGCGACGAGGCCGATGTGATGGTCGTCGACGATACCGGCTGGTTCAAGGAGCTTCAGAATCTGGGGCTTCTGGATATATACAGCCAGCGACGCATTTTTTCCGATCCCCTGGTGGTCATGGCATCGGACCGGCTGGCACAGGCCATCCCCATCGCCAGTACCTTGCCGGAGCCTGAAGAAACCGGCCAGACGCCGCTTCCCGCACAAGGCATTGGCGGTGCAAGCCTGTGGCAGGGGGCGGAGCCGGAAAACCGTACCGTAAAAAACGCGTTTAAAGTCGCCGACGACGCCCGCCGTGTGCAGGTAATGCGCGACAACATCCAGACGCGTAACTGGCTGATGCACCGCCCCATCGCCCTGGTGGCGGGCAGTCAGGATGAGATGGTGGATGTCACCCGCAATTGCCTGCGCGGCCTTTATGTTCCGCACGAAGCCTCCGGAAAAGGCATGATAGCATATGAATCCACCCTGGCGCTGATGCAAGCCCTCAACCATGCCGGGCAGGACATGGTAGGGGTTGGTACCGCCAATCTGTACCAGCAGTTCCGCCAGAGCGGCCAGATGAAGGGCTATCACATGCTGCCGCTCAATCCCGCCCTGTGCGAGCCGGTGGAATACCACGCCGCCGTGGTGGCCGGGCAGAACATGCAGGCCGGGCGCGATCTCATCGCATTTTTGAGCAGCGAGGCCGCAGCCCCCATACTGAGCGATTATGGGTTGAAACCGTAAGCACACCCATGCGCCGCACTTGAGCGAAGCCGCATTTTTCTTTATCACAGTGCGGTTCTGTAATTCCGACAGATAAAGCAAGCCGCCAAAGCGAGACCCCATGGCCGAAGCCACCCCATACAAACGCGTTCTTCTCAAAATTTCCGGCGAGGCCCTCATGGGCGCTCAGTCCTTCGGGCAGGACCTCGAAACGGTGAAGCAGATCTGCGGCGAGATCAAGCGCGTGCACGACATGGGCGTGGAAATCTGCATGGTCGTCGGCGGCGGCAACATCTTCCGCGGCATCAGCGCCGCCAATGCGGGCATGGAACGCGCCAGCGCCGATTACATGGGCATGCTGGCCACCGTCATCAATTCGCTCGCCCTACAGGCCGCGCTGGAGAATATGGGCGTGGATACGCGCGTGCTGTCCGCCATCACCATGGTCTCGGTGTGCGAGCCCTATATCCGCCGCCGCGCCATCCGCCATCTGGAGCACGGCCGCGTGGTCATCTGCGCCGCCGGCACCGGCAATCCCTTCTTCACCACCGACACCGCCGCGGCGCTGCGCGCCATTGAGCTCGGCTGCGATGCCCTCATCAAAGGCACCCAGGTGGACGGCGTCTATACCGACGACCCCAAAAAGAACCCCGCCGCCACCCGTTATGACAGCCTGAGCTATACCGAAGTGCTGGCCAAGCATCTGAAGGTGATGGACGCATCCGCCATCGCGCTTTCGCGTGAAAATAAAATGCCCATCCTCGTCACCTCCATTCAGGATGAAGGCTGCTTTGCCGCCGCCATCAAAGGCACCGGCCGCTACACCAAAATCTACGAATAAAGAAAAAGGAGAAAATCATGGTCTTCGATCTCAACGAAGTGAAAAAACGCATGGAAGGCGCGGTTGCGTCCTTCAAGCACGAACTGGCCGGGCTCCGCACCAACCGCGCCTCCACCAACATGCTCGACCATGTTCAGGTGGAAGTCTATGGCAGCCACATGCCCATCGGCCAGGTCGGCACTGTCGGCGCGCCGGAAGCTCGCCTGCTCACCGTTCAGGTGTGGGACAAGGGCAACGTGAAAGCGGTGGAAAAAGCCATCGCCAATGCCGGGCTCGGCCTCAACCCGCAGGCCGATGGCCAGCTTATCCGCGTCCCTCTGCCCGATCTCAGCGAGGAACGCCGCAAGGAGCTGGTGAAAATCGCCCATAAATATGCCGAGAACGCCCGCGTAGCCGTGCGCAACGTCCGCCGCGACGGCATGGAAAACGTCAAGAAGCTCCAAAAGGACGGCAAACTTTCCGAAGACGCCGCCAAGGGCGAATCCGACAAGGTGCAAACCGAAACGGACAAGCATATTTCCCAGATCGACGAGCATCTGAAGGTCAAAGAGAAAGAGATCCTTCAGGTTTGATGCTGGATCTGCCGGTGCCCGCAACCACCACATTGCTGAAGCCATCCGCGCCTGCCGCTGGCCGCAGGGGTGGGCTGCGCGCATGGGCAAAATCCTTTCTGCCTGATCGGGAAGAGCAGGGCAGCCTGGTGCCCGTCCATGTGGCCATCATCATGGATGGTAACGGCCGCTGGGCAAGGCAGCGCGGCATGCCGCGCACGCTCGGCCACCGCAAGGGGGCGGATGCCCTGAGCAACCTCATCGAGCATGCCGCCCGTGTCGGCATCGCCCACCTCACGGTCTATGCCTTTTCCACCGAAAACTGGCAGCGCCCGCGTGAAGAGGTGGACGAGCTGATGAACCTCCTCAGCGAATACCTGGACAGCGAGGCCGAGCGCCTCCACCGCGAAGGCGTCAAACTCACCATCATCGGCCAGCGCGGCCGCCTGCCGCAGCTTACGCAAAACAAACTCGCCGCGCTGGAAAAAAAGACCGCTTCAAACACGGCCATCCATGTTCAGGTGGCCCTGAGCTATGGCGGCAGGCAGGAAATTGTCGATGCCGCCCGCTCGCTCGCCGCGCGTGTGAAAAAAGGCGAGCTCTCCCCCGATGGGATAACGGAAGAAACACTCACCGCCAGCCTCTATGCCCCCAACGTGCCGGACCCCGACCTGCTCATCCGCACCGGCGGGGATTTCCGCATCAGCAACTTCCTGCTCTGGCAGGCCAGCTACGGGGAGCTCTATTTCACCGATACCCTGTGGCCTGATTTCAATGGCACGGAACTGGACAAGGCCATCCGCGCCTTTCAAAGCCGCCAGCGTCGTTTCGGCCGTGTGGAGGAAGCCGCCTGATGAAACCGGAATTCAAAAAACGGCTTATTTCCACCGCTGTGCTGATGCCGCTGGCTATATGGCTTCTCTCGATGGGCGGCTCCGTGGTCATGATACTCGCGCTGCTTCTCGGCCTTGCTATGCTGAGGGAGTGGCAGGATCTGACGGAAATTCCCAAGGCAGAACGTCTCTGGAGCCTGTTACCCACCGCGCTGGCTTGGATCACCTTGTCCCTCGGTTTTCCCATACCGGCCTTTACCATGCTGGGCATCACGCTGTTGACGCTGGCCCTGCTGATGAAAAAACACATGGTAAGCGGCTGGACACTGCTCGGCATCGCCTACCTTTCCGCGGGCGTCATGCCGCTTATCTGGCTGGTGCATGTCAGCCCCGTTCCCTGGTATTTTCTCTGGCTCATGGGCATTGTCTGGGCGAGTGATATCGGCGGTTATGCCTTCGGCAAAACCCTTCAGGGCCCCAAGCTGGCGCCCGCCATCAGTCCCGGCAAAACCGTCTCCGGCGCCATGGGCGGCACGGCCATGGCGGGCATGGTCGGCATCGGCGTGGCCCATTGCTGGCTGCCGGAATACACCGTGCAGGTCATCGCCATCAGCCTGCTGGTTTCCATGGCTTCCCAAGCGGGCGATCTGCTGGAATCCAAATTCAAACGCCTGCTGAACAAAAAGGACAGCGGCCACATCATCCCTGGCCATGGCGGACTGCTGGACAGGCTCGATGGCCTTCTCGCCGCCGGCCCCGCCATGCTGGTGCTGCTCTGGCTGGTAGATGGTTTTTCGTGGTGGGCCGCATGAACCTGCTGCCGAACGACATCCATCAGGAAAAATGGAACACCCGCATGCACCGCCGCATCACGGTGCTGGGTTCCACCGGTTCCATCGGCAAGAACACCCTGTCGCTCATCGGTGAGAATAAGGAGAATTTCTCCGTCATCGCCCTGGTTGCCCACCGCAACGCCGCGCTACTGGCCGAACAGGCCAAACAGCACCAGGCATCCATGGCCGTGCTGGCCGATGAATCCGAGCTTCCCCAGCTTCGTCAACTGCTGGAAGGCACCGGCATCGCCTGCGCCGCTGGCCAGCAGGCCGTGCTGGAGGCCGCCCGCATGCCATGCGACATTGCCGTGGCGGGCATCACCGGCTTTGCCGGTCTGGCCCCTACGCTGGCCGCAATAGAACAGGGCGCCGTCGTGGCGCTTGCCAACAAGGAATGCCTCGTTGCAGCAGGCGATGTCGTCGCCCATGCCGTCAGGAAACACGGCACTTTTCTTCTCCCGGTGGATTCCGAGCATAACGGCCTTTTCCAGATATGGTGCGAAAGCCACCGCGCCCAGCTGGCCCGGGTTACGCTAACGGCCTCTGGCGGCCCGTTTCGCACCTGGAGCAAAAATCAGCTCATGGCGGCCACGCCGGAACAGGCCGTCAAACACCCCAACTGGCCCATGGGCGCCAAAATTTCGGTGGATTCCGCCACGCTGATGAACAAGGGGCTGGAGATCATCGAAGCCGGGCTGCTTTTCGGCCTTTCCTCCGCCCAACTGGATGTGCTGGTGCACCCGGAATCCACCATCCACGCCTTTGCCTCCTATCGGGACGGCAGCACGCTCGCCCAGCTTGCCTGCCCGGACATGCGCGTACCCATCAGCCAGGCACTTTCCTGGCCGCATCGCATACCCTATGCCAGTCCGCAGCTGGATCTCGCCACGCTTGGCTCCCTGAATTTCGAACATGTGGACAATGACCGCTTCCCCTGCCTTGGGCTGGCGCGTCAGGCCATGGAAGCGGGCGGCGGCGCCACCTGCGTGCTCAATGCCGCCAACGAGGTGGCCGTGGATGCCTTCCTGAAAGGCCGCACCGGATTTATGGACATTCCTTCACTTGTGAGTTCATGTCTGGATGGGGTAGAATCCACCTCGCCAGATACCATTGAAGCAGCCTGCGAGCTGGACGCACAAGCCCGTGGATGGGTTGAGCAACTGCTTCAAAAACAACGAATAGTGGCTTGATATCATGGATACAATCCTGCATGGCCTTCATTACGCTTTCGCGTTTTTTCTGATCATTTCGGTCATCGTGTTCATTCACGAATTCGGCCATTATTATGTCGCCCGTCTCTGCGGCGTGAAAATCGAGCAATTTTCCATCGGCTTCGGCCGCGAGCTCTTCGGCTGGACGGATAAGCGCGGCACGCGCTGGAAAATAGCCTGGCTGCCCATGGGCGGCTTCGTGAAGATGTTTGGCGATGCCGATGCCTCCAGCCGCACGGATAAAGATGCCGTCGCCGCCATGAGCGAGGAAGACAAGGCCCAGGCATTCCCCTTCAAGCCCCTACACAAGCGCGCGGCCATCGTGGCCGCCGGCCCCGCCGCCAACTTTCTGCTGGCCACTGTTATTCTCTGGGGTTTTTTCGCCTTTCTTGGTCACCCCACCACGCCGTCGGTCGTCTCCAGCCTGGTAAAGGGCGGCGCGGCCGAAGCTGCCGGCATCCTCCCAGGGGACCGCATCACCATGGTGGATGGCGAGCCCGTCACCAAATTCGCCGAGCTTCAGCGCATTGTGCGCATCCACCCGGCGGAACCTCTGCCGCTGGTAATCGAGCGCGAAGGCAAAAAGATCGAAATCACCCTCACGCCCAAGATGCAGGAAACCACCGACGCACTCGGCAACAAAGTAAAGCTCGGCATGATCGGCGTGGCCGCCAACGATGTGGTCTATGAGAAAATGCCCTTCCTGCAGGCCCTGCCGGAGGCCGTGAAGGAAATCTGGAACATGTGCGTGGATACGCTCAAAGCCCTGAAGCAGATCCTCGTCGGCCAGCGCAGCGTGGACGAACTGGGCGGCCCGATCAAGATCGCGCAATATTCCGGCCAGTCCATGTCGCAGGGGTGGCTCACCGTGCTCTGGTTCATGGCCATGCTTTCGGTCAATCTCGGGTTGGTGAATCTTTTCCCCATTCCCGTGCTGGATGGCGGCCATCTGTTTTTCTATGCCGTGGAGGGGCTGCTACGCCGTCCCGTGCCGGAAAAACTTCAGGAAGTCTTCTTCAAAGCCGGTTTCGCGCTGGTGATTTCGCTGATGCTCTTCACCACCTACAACGACATCGCCAACCTAGTGAAATCCTAACCTCGAATGGTTAGTTACAATTTTACTAAAATTGTAACTAACCGCCGATTGCTATTTATTTTCAAAAGATAACGGGCGGATGCGCTCATTCACCGCCTTCTGAAAATCAAACGGTTTGCTGATAGGCAGATGTGGCGAAATATTGCCCATGTAACCACGCAGATTGATGTTGCCGTAATTGAACATGCGCCCGTTGATGCTCTGTTCGATGATCACCCCGGCGATCTTGCGGCGATCCAGTTCCGTCGTCACAATATTGGTGATGCCGAACTTTGCCAGCACGCGCTGGTTGGTGATGGCCAGCTCCGTGGAAAGCGCCTGCACCATGCCCCGAATAACCAGCACCGCCCCGATGATAAAACACACCAGCGCAATGGCATTGTTCACCTCATCCAGATGAAATGCCCCGCTGAAACCAATGAGCCGTTTAAGTTGATAGAAGCCGCCAAAATGGAAACCCCAGGTCGGCAAAAATTTCGCGGCCAGCATCCCCACAGCGCACCAGCAGATGCCCGGCAGATAGATGATGGCGCTGATGCGCGCACGGTAACTCACCGTTTCGCCGGGCAAAAGCATGTCGTCTACATAAGCCATGTGCGCAACCTACCAGATTGAACCATGCCCATCACCTTTTTTTAGGCCGCCCGCCGCCGCGCTTGGCCGATGGTGCGCCTGCGCCCCCGCCGTCGCGGCTCTTTCCCTTGAAGGGCTTTTTACCGGAATCATTGAATTCACCGCGCGGCTTGCGTGGGCGGGCTTCCTCTCGCGGGGCGTCGTCCCGCCTGCGTGGCGGCCTGTCTCCGTCCCTGGCCGGGCGGTCGCCATCAAAACGCTTGCGCGGGCGGAATTCGCCGCCCTCGTCGCTGCGCTCTCGGCGCGGCGTAAAACTGCCTTCTTCACGGGGTTTCTCTGTCCATTTCCGGCGGGCAGGGCGTTCGTCGCCTTCCGGGCGTCGCGGCCGTTCGCCATCTTCACGGCGAGGTCGGTAGCCCCTGTCATCCCCGGCAGGGCGGTCGCCATCAAAGCGCTTACGCGGGCGGAATTCGCCGCCCTCATCGCCGCGTTCCCTGCGCGGCTTGAAACCGCCTTCTTCCCGAGGCTTAAAGGCCCTGGCAGGGCGCTCATCCTCATCGCGGCGGCGCGGTTTGAAGTCGCCTTCACCGCGCGGCTTGAAATTATCACGTGACTTGAATGGTTTATCTTTTTTATCCCAAGGCTTTGCATCGCGTTTTTCAGGCGATACATCATCTTGTCGCGGTGGCTTGTCCTGCCAGCTCCGGCGCGGCCTGTCCCCGTCCTCGCGTCGTACCGGGCGTTCATCCCCATAATCGCGCCGTGGGCGATACCCTTTATCATCCCTGGCGGGGCGATCATCCTCAAATCGCTTGCGCGGGCGAAATTCACCACCTTCATTACCACGCTCCCCGCGTGGCTTGAAGCCACCTTCTTCCCGAGGTTTATAAGCCCTTGCGGGACGCTCATCCTCATCGCGGCGGCGCGGCTTAAAATCACCTTCGCCGCGCGACTTGAAATTATCACGTGACTTGAATGGTTTATCTTTTTTATCCCAAGGCTTTGCATCGCGTTTCTCAGGCAATACATCATCCTGGCGGGCAGGGCGTTCTTCCCACGGTTTTTTGAAGGCCGGGCGTTCGCCATCCTCACGGCGTTTGAAGCCGCCTTCGCGCGGTTTATCACGGAAGGAAGGCCTGTCGCCACGCGGTGCGCCACGCCCGCCACGATCCTCACGCCCGCGGAATTCACGCTTGCCGGTGCTGCCGCCATCTTCACGCGTGCCGTCCAGCCATGTCAGGCGCAGGCGCTTCTGGATGCTGTTGGCCTCTTCCAGCCGCACGCGCATCTTATCGCCAAGCGAGATGGTCTTGCCCGTATTGCGTCCGCGCGCCGTCTTGCTGCGCTCATTGATGACAAAGAAATCCGTGTTCAGGCTGGCCAGCGGGATATACCCGTCCACGCCCGTATCCTTTAACGTCACGAACATGCCGGAGCGCGAAAAGCCCGACACCATCCCTTCCATTTCCTCGCCAACCTGGTTGGCCAGATACATGATGGCATAACGTTCCTTCGCCTCGCGCTCGGCCGTCATGGCGCGGCGCTCGGTCAGGGAGATATGCTCGCCGATGGAGGCCATGCGCTTGGTCTCCGCCGCGCTCAATCCTTCATCGCCCAGATGAAGCCCCGCAATCAATGCACGGTGGATGATCAGATCACTGTAACGGCGGATGGGGGAGGTGAAATGCGCATAATCCTTCAGCGCCAGCCCGAAATGCCCGACTCGCTCCGGTCCGTAGAACGCCTGCATCTGGCTGCGCAGCACCGCCTGGTTCACCATGGGGGCGATGGGCTCGCCGCGCACCTTATGCAGCAGCGCGTTGAAATTCTTGGCGCTGATATTCGGGCCGATATGGATATCCAGCCCGAGCGTCTTCACATAATCGCGCAGCTCGAATGATTTTTCCTTCGAGGGCGTTTCATGGTTGCGGTAAAGCCCCGGCATGCGCACGCGCTGCACCAGCCGCGCCGCCGCCACGTTGGCGAGGATCATGAATTCCTCGATCAGCTTATGGCTTTCAAAGCGCGGGCGTGGATAAATGGCCGCCACTTCGCCCGTATCGCTGATATCCACCTTGTATTCGATGCTGTCGATCTCCAGCGCCCCGCGCTCGTCGCGCTGCTTCGCCAGCAGGTGATAGACTTCGTATAATGGCTCAATCACCGTCTTCAGCAGCGGCTTGGTCTGCTTATCCGGCTTGCCGTCAATGGCTGCCTGCACCTGGTTATAGGTCAGCCGCGCATGGGAGCGCATGATGGCACGGTGCAGCCGGTAATCCACCAGCGCTCCCGTTTTGTCCAGCCACATTTCCATGGCCATGCAATAGCGGTCCTCATCGGGGCGCAGTGAGCACAGGTCGTTGGAAAGCCGCTCCGGCAGCATCGGCACCACGCGGTCGGGGAAATAGACCGAATTGCCGCGCTCAAACGCATCGTCATCCAGCGCCGTGCCGTGCCGCACATAATGCGCCACATCGGCAATCGCTACCATCAGCCGCCATGCGCGGCCTGATTCATTATCCAGCCTTTCGGCATAGACGGCATCATCGAAATCCCGTGCATCCTCACCGTCAATCGTCACCAGCGGCAACTCACGCAAATCGGTACGGTTGGGGGAGGGCACCGGGTCTTTCAGTTTTTTGCATTCCTTCAGCGTCTCGGGGCTGAACTCCATCGGGATATGGTGCCCATGCACGCTTAAAAGGCTCACGCGGCTGGCATCGGCGGCCAATATCTCCACCACCTTGACTTCCGGCGCGTTGTAACGGCTCCAGCGCTCACGCGCCGCGCCGCCCGTGGTCACTCGCACCATCTGCCCATGTTCCCAGTCCGCATCATACGGTTTGGCGACGGGGTACATGTCATAATCTTCCCGGCCGCTCGGGCGGAACTGCCATCCATCGGCATCCTTCTCCAGCACGCCCACCATGCTGCCGCTGCGATGGCGCGGCAGAATGCGCATCATGGTCGCGACCGCCTGGCCTTCTTCCAGCCGCTCCAGCTTCACCAGCACATGGTCGCCCAGCGTGGCGTCGATGCTGTGGCCGGGCCGCGCAATCAGCAGCACATGCTCCACCGCCACCGGCTGAACCGGCTGACCGATGATATCGCCCTGATCGTCAATGGAGGTTATCTCAACAATAAACACTTCCGGCACGGAAGCAGGCTTGAACCGGTCATCGCGGAAGCCGCGGCCGCCACCAGAACGGGAAGGTTTATCGCCGAATTTGCGGCCGCCGCCAAACCCGCCGCGTTTCTCTCCAAAACCTTTGTCCTTGAAAGGCCTGTCCTTGCCGAAACCGTCTTTTGGTTTACGCGGCTTCATGATGCTTTACGCGCGGGCGCCGCCTTTTTGGCGGGCGATTTCGCCTTGGTCGTCTTGGCCTTGGCAGGCGCTTTCGCCTTCGCCGGAGCCTTGGTCTTTTCCATTTTGGGTGCCGTTTCTTTCTTGGTCGTTTCCTTTTTGGTTTTCGCGGCGGGCTTTTTCGCGCCCTTCTTGCCGCCTTTTTTCTCATCTCCGGCAGCATCCACCAGCGCAAGGGCGGCCTCAAACGTCACATTCTCACGCTCGGCTTTCGGGATGGCCACATTGTTCGTGCCATACCTTAAATACGGGCCGTAACGGCCGGAAACCAGGACGATATCTTTCTTCGTGCCCGGATGCTGCCCCAGCACCGTGCCCGCCGTCGCCTTGGCCTTGTTGGCCTTTTCCTGAATCAGGCTCACCGCATGGTTCATGCCGATATCAATGGGCGAAACACCCGCGGGCAGGGAAGCAAACACACCGCCGCTTTCAACATAAGGGCCAAAACGTCCAATCCCTGCGCGAATCGGCTTGCCTGTTTCCGGGTGGTTGCCGACGGTTCGCGGCAACGCCAGCAAGGCCAGCGCATCCTCCAGCGTCACTGTCTCGGCCTTCTGGCCCTTGTTCAATCCCTGGCGCTTAGGCTTCTCGCTGCCATCGTCAATCTGCACATACACACCATACGGCCCCTTGCGAAGCGACACGGGATGCCCGCTTTCCGGGTGCTTGCCGAGAATCTTCGGGAAGGCCTCGCCGCCGCCTTCGCCGTCCTCCGCCTTGCTGGCCTGTCCGTCAAGCTGGCTGGTATAGCGGCATTCCGGATAATTGCTGCAGCCCAGGAACGCGCCGAACTTGCCGGCCTTCAGTCCCAGCGTGCCTTTCTGGCAGGCAGGGCACACGCGCGGGTCGCCTTTGCCTTCCTTGCTTCCGGGGAACAGATAATCGCTGAGCAGGCTCTCGATCTGCTGAATGATCTCCGGCCCTGGCAGGGCTTTGGCCTGCTCGGTATTGACGGAAAAATCATTCCAGAATTCGCGCAGCAGCTGCTTCCAGTTGCGCTCACCGGCGGAAACATCGTCCAGCGCCGTTTCCAGCTTCGCCGTGAAATCATATTCCACGTAACGATGGAAGAACGACTCAAGGAATGAGGTCACGATGCGACCGCGCGCCTCGGGGATGAAGCGCTTCTTGTCGAGCTTCACATATTCCCGGTCCTGCAGCACGGAGATGATGCTGGCATAAGTGGACGGCCGCCCGATGCCGAGCTCTTCCATCCGCTTCACCAGGCTGGCTTCGCTGTAGCGCGGCGGCGGTTCGGTGAAATGCTGATCGGTGGTGATCTCCTTGGCCTTCATCGGGTCATTGAGGTTGGTCGGCGGCAGAATCTGCTCGCCATCCTCATCCACCCCATCGTCATTACCTTCGCGGTAAAGCGCGTAAAAGCCCGGGAATGCCACGCGGGATCCACTGGCACGGAACACATGTTTCTTGTCTGTGCTGGCAATGTCCACACTCAGCTGGTCAAGCACGGCGGCGGCCATCTGGCTGGCGATCATTCGCACCCAGATGAGGTTGTAGAGCTTGCGCATATCGTCATCAAGCTGGCTGCCGATGGCCGCGGGTGTGCGGAACATATCCGTCGGGCGAATGGCCTCGTGCGCTTCCTGTGCGTTCTTTGCCTTGCTTTGATACATGCGCGGGGAGCTTGGCAGGTATTCGTCGCCATGCTCTTTGGCAATCAGCTGGCGTGCCTGCTGAATGGCTTCATTGGCCACATAGACGCCATCGGTACGCATATAGGTGATAAGGCCGACCGTCTCGCCGTTGATCGGCACGCCCTCGTAAAGCTTCTGAGCGATCTGCATCGTACGCTTGGCGGTAAAGCCAAGCTTGCGGGATGCCTCCTGCTGCAAGGTAGAGGTGGTAAACGGTGCATAAGGCTGGCGTTTCACCTGTTTGGGTGTGATCGCCGCCACCTGGTAGCTCGCGCCCTGCAGAGCGGCCACGGCGCCTTTGGCGGATGCCTCGTTGGTGAAGCTGAATTTCTCGCATTTATCACCGGCATAATGCACCAGGCGGGCATTCATGTTCGCACCCTTGGGGGTGATGAATTCCGCCGCGATATCCCAATATTCTTCTTTCTCAAACCGTTCAATCTCGCCTTCACGCTCGCAGATCAAACGCAGCGCGACCGACTGCACGCGCCCGGCCGAGCGCGAACCCGGCAGCTTGCGCCAGAGGACGGGGGAGAGGTTGAACCCCACCAGATAATCCAGCGCCCGCCTTGC
This sequence comes from bacterium, assembly GCA_016124905.1. Lineage (NCBI taxonomy): Bacteria > bacterium. The sequence continues at coordinate 58,533 of WGMV01000026.1, read as the reverse complement.
CTGCTGGGCGTTGATGAGGTTCATATCCAGCTCGCGCGGATGGGCGAGGCCCTCTTTCACCGCGCGCGGGGTGATCTCGTTGAACACCACACGCTGCACCGTGGTGCCCGCTTTCAGCGCCTTCTTCTGCTTCAATACTTCCAGCACATGCCAGGAAATGGCCTCACCCTCGCGGTCGGGGTCAGTCGCCAGGATGATGTTGCTGGCCTCTTTGGCATATTTGGCAATGTCGTTGATCTGCTTGCTTTTATCGTCGCTGATTTCGTAGATCATGTCGAAATCATCGTCCGGCTTCACCGAGCCGTCCTTGGCGGGCAAATCGCGCACATGGCCGAAAGACGCCAGAACCTTGTAATCACTGCCGAGATATTTGTTGATGGTTTTGGACTTCGCGGGTGATTCCACAATGACTAGCTGCATCTTTTTATCGTCCTGCCCGCATCACGCGCTGGCCTGGCAGTCGTTCGATCTGTCCGTCCAGCTCTAATTTTATCAATTCCGCCACCGTGGCGGGGATGGATAGTTGGCACGCTTTGGCCAGTTCGTCAATGGAAACCGGGGTAGACGACAGCGCGCCTAGGATTGCACCCCTTACGGTATCCGCCGCCCCGTCATTGGCCGCTGGGGGAGACATGGCCGCAGCCTGTACCATAGGTACAGAAACGCGCCGGTTAGCCAGAAAATCGAGTATCTCTTGGTGCGATTCCAGCAGGTTCGCCCCATGTTTAATAAGGTGATTGGCGCCATGATGCCGCGAGTCGGTAGGGAAGCCGGGTACGGCGAAAATCTCCTTGCCCATTTCCAGCGCCATATTGGCGGTAATCAACGAGCCGGACTGAAGCGAGGCCTCAATCACCACCACCGCGTCGCTCATGGCGGCGATGATGCGGTTGCGCGCTGGGAAGTTCTTCGCCAGCGGCCCGGTGCCAAACGGCAGCTCACTGACAAAGCAATTGCCCTTGGCCAGCATTTCCTGCCGCAGTTCCTTGTGCTGGTCGGGGTAGGTGCAATCGATCCCCACGCCGAACACGCCGACCGTCCTGCCGTTCATCGCCCCCGCATGCGCCGCGCCGTCCACCCCACGTGCGAAGCCGGAGACCACCGTCACGCCACTCGCTGCCAGCCCTTCGGCAATCTGCCGGGCGAATGCTTTGCCCGCCACCGATGCGTTCCGCGCCCCCACAATCGCCACCATCGGCCTGGCCCGCAACAAGGCCGCATTGCCAAGCGCCATCATAAGGGGAGGGGCGTCATAGATTTCCGTCAATCCTTCCGGATAATCCGCTTCGCCATAGGCAATCAGCTTTGCACCAAGCTTCTGCGCCTGTTCCATTTCTTTACGGCAAGCCGTATCGCTTGCAGCCTTGCCGCCAAGCATCTGCAGAATGGCCCCGGCATCGCCGCCTGTTTTCTGCCAGTATTTGAAAAACTGCACCGCCCCAATGCCGCTGCTGCGCAGAATGCGTAATAGAGAAAGCCTGTCTACCTGGGTCAGGGAAGGGTAACGCACCGTTACGCGTGACCGTTCTTGAGCTTGGATTTGCCTTCCTCGCCATGCAGCAGCCGTACGATATTGGCCTTATGGCGAATGATCAGCAGCAGGCTCATAAACAGCGTCATCAGCCACACCGGCTCATCACCAAGCAGAATAAAGGCAAAAAGCGGGGCAAAGGCCGCTGCCACCAGCGCGGAGAGAGAGGAGATGCGAAAGGCAAAAAAGGTTGCCAGCCATGTCAGCGCGCAGAAAAGACCGAGCAGAGGCTCCAACGCGAGTAAAATGCCGAGGCTTGTTGCCACGCCCTTGCCGCCCTTGAATTTCAGCCACACCGGAAACACATGGCCGATCAGTGCGGCCAGTCCAGCCCACATGGCCACCTCCGGCGCATAGGTCTGGGCAATCCAGACGGCTGCCATGCCCTTGACCGTGTCCAGCAGCAGCGTGGCGATGGCAAGCCCCTTGCGCCCCGTGCGCAGCACGTTGGTTGCGCCGATATTGCCTGAGCCGATAGTGCGGATATCGCCTTCGCCGCCGAATTTGGTGACCAGTAGCCCGAAGGGAATGCTCCCCAGCAGGTAGGAGAAGGCAATGATAATGAAAAACAGCATAATATCCGTGGGGTAGCTTACGAACAATTTACTTTACGCGTAATCATAGCGCCGTTACCACGAAAGATAAAGCGCACAGCGTGCCCCCTTGCAGAGAGGTGAGGGTTGGCGTATGGTGCGGCAACATTTTTTATAAGGGCATACCCAATGAAAAAACTCGCAGCAATTTCCTTGTCGGTTCTGCTTCTGGCGGGCTGTTCACAAAACGGCGGTTACGATGGCCGCTTCACCAAATCCGACGCCGGCACGGTGCTCGGTGGCGTGGGCGGTGCCGTGGTCGGCGCCCAGTTTGGCAAAGGTAACGGCCGTCTGGCAACCACTGCCGTGGGCGCGCTGCTTGGTGCAGCCCTGGGTAACTCCATCGGCGCATCGCTGGACCGCGTAGACACCATGTACCATGAGCGTGCTGCCCAGACGGCCTTTGAAAGCAACCGCTCCGGCACGGCCGCAACCTGGTCCAACCCGGATACCGGCCACTCCGGCTCCATCACTCCGCTCAATGTCAGCCAGCGCAGCAACGGCGAATATTGCCGTGAATACCGCCAGACCATCAAGGTCGGTGGCAAGTCGCAGGAAGGTTACGGCACCGCATGCCGTCAGCCGGATGGCAGCTGGCAAGTCGTCAACTAATATAAGAAAGATCATCGCGTGGCGGGACAGTTGCTTGCAGGTAAAAAAGGCCTGATTCTTGGCGTTGCCAATGACAAATCCATCGCCTGGGGCATTGCGAAAGCAGCCGCCGAGCATGGGGCCGATCTGGCCTTTACCTTTCAGGGAGAAGCCCTGGAAAAACGGGTCCGCCCCTTGGCAGATTCTATCGGCAGTAAATTTGTCCTGCCATGCGATGTGACGGATACGGCGTCAATGGATGCCGTGTTTGCCGCCATTGAAAAACAATGGGGCAAGCTGGATTTTCTCGTTCACGCGGTGGCCTATTCCGACAAAAACGAGCTCAAGGGCCAGTATGTCGATACCTCGCTGGACAACTTCCTGCTCACCATGAATGTCTCCTGCTATTCCTTCACCGCCCTGGCGCAGCGTGCCCGCAAGCTGATGACCGATGGTGGCAGCATGGTAACGCTCACCTATTATGGCGCCGAGCGCGTCATGCCGCATTACAACGTCATGGGCGTGGCCAAGGCCGCGCTGGAAGCCAGCGTGCGCTACCTGGCCGTAGACCTGGGCGGCGAGAATATCCGCGTCAACGCCATTTCCGCCGGACCCATCAAAACGCTGGCCGCTTCCGGCATTGGCGATTTCCGCTATATTCTGAAATGGAACGAATACAATTCTCCGCTCCGCCGCAACACCACGCTGGAAGATGTCGCGGGCAGCGGGTTGTTCCTGCTCAGCGAGCTCGGCAGCGGCACCACGGGCGAAGTGCTGCACGTGGATTCCGGCTATCATGTGGTAGGCATGAAGCGCCCCGATGCGCCGGACATGAGCATCCAGCCGGCCGATCAAGCGGCGTAATATGTCTCACAATACATTCGGCCATCTCTTTCGCGTCACCACCTGGGGCGAGAGTCATGGTCCCGCCATCGGCTGCGTGGTGGATGGCTGCCCGTCGCTGATCGCGCTGAGCGAGGATGACATTCAGCCCTATCTGGATGCGCGCAAGCCCGGTCAGTCCCGCTATACCACCCAGCGCAAGGAGGAGGACAAGGTCCGCATCCTTTCCGGCACCTTCGAGGGCAAAACCACCGGCACGCCTATCAGCCTGCTGATCGAGAATACCGACCAGCGCAGCAAGGATTACGGCGAGATCAAAGACTCTTTCCGCCCCGGCCATGCGGATTACACCTACCACACCAAATACGGCATCCGTGATTATCGTGGCGGCGGCCGCTCCAGCGCGCGGGAAACCGCCATGCGTGTGGCCGCAGGTGCCATTGCCCGCAAAATTCTGAAAGGCGTCACCATCCGTGGCGCCCTGGTGCAGATGGGCGATGATGCCATTACCCGTAAGAACTGGAGCTGGAAGGAAACCGCCAACAATCCTTTCTGGTGCCCGGACAAGAAGGCTGCCGAACGCTGGGCGGAAAAACTGGATGCCATTCGTAAAAGCGGTTCTTCCACGGGTGCGGTGATTGAGGTGGTGGCCGAAGGCGTCCCGGCGGGGCTGGGCGCGCCTATCTATGGAAAACTGGATGCCGACCTGGCCAGCGCCATGATGAGCATTAACGCCGTCAAGGGCGTGGAAATCGGCGATGGATTTTGCGCCGCCGCCTTGCGTGGCGAAGAAAATGCCGATGAGATGCGCATGGATGCCAAGGGCAGAGTTAGCTTCAAAAGCAACCACGCCGGGGGCATTCTGGGTGGCATTTCAACCGGCCAGCCTATTGTGGTGCGTTTTGCGGTTAAGCCCACCAGTTCCATCCTTACGCCGGTGGAAAGCATCAACGCCAAAGGCAAGAATATCACGCTGCAAACCAAAGGGCGGCACGACCCCTGCGTAGGCATTCGCGCCGTGCCGGTAGGCGAGGCCATGATGGCTTGCATCCTGGCCGATCACCTTTTGCGCCACCGCGCCTACGAAAAATAATTAATTGAACATCCCCGCCTGCCAGACCCGGTAAAAGACAAAAAAGAACTGGCCAAGCAGAATCAGCAAAAACGAGTTCAGAATCGGCGTGCGCAGAAAACCTGCCGCCACGGCGAACAGCGAGCCAAATGGCGTCCAGCATAAAAGCAACGTCATCATGATGATATTGCCGGATTCCTCTCGAAAATCCTGCACATGTTTCAGCAGGCGCTTTTCCACCGTATGGCTGAGGATAAGGTACAGCAACCGCCCGCCAAAATAAATCAACAGATAGACCAGCACGGAAACCAACTGGGCCACAGCGATATTCAACGCAGGGTTTTCCTTGAAAACAGGATGCTGCAACAATGTTTGTAAGGCTTCTTCCATCAATCTACAATTTAGAAGCGTTCTATTTATAGTTTAAATTGCAAAACTTAACGAATGGTCAAGTACACCCTTCATTCGTGCCGAATATACGGCACGAGCCCATAAAAATGGTATGCGAATTGGCTTAAAAATAGCCCAGAGCCTCACGTTTAAAGCTCATGATAACATTTTTCGTCTGCTGGTAATGTTCCAGCATCATTTTATGCGTTTCACGCCCGATTCCGGACTGTTTATAGCCCCCAAACGCCGCGTGCGCCGGGTACAGGTGGTAGGCATTCACCCACACGCGCCCCGCCTGCAGGCTCCGCGCCACATGGTGCGCCGTATGCACGTTACGCGTCCACACCGCGCTGGCCAGGCCGTAGATGGAATCATTAGCCATAGCAAGCACCTCATCGGCGCTCTTGAACGGCGTCACCGACACAACCGGGCCAAAGATCTCCTCTTGGAAGACGCGCATCTTGTTATTGCCCTCGAAGATGGTCGGGCTCACATAATAGCCGTCCGCCAGATCGCCGCCCAGCTGGATGCGCGTGCCGCCCAGCAGCACGTTCGCGCCTTCCTTGCGGCCGATATCGAAATAGCTGACGATTTTGTCCAGCTGCTCTTGCGAGGCCTGCGCGCCCATTTGCGTCGTCAGTTCCAGCGGGTTGCCCTGCACGATGGCTTTGACGCGCTTCACCGCCTTTTCCATGAACTTGTCATAGATTTTCGCATCCACAAACGCGCGGGACGGGCAGGTGCATGCCTGGCCCTGGGAAAGCGCGAACATCGCGAACCCTTCCATCGCCTTGTCGAACAGCACCTCGTCATCGGCAATATCGCCGAAGAAGATGTTGGGCGATTTGCCGCCCAGTTCCAGCGTCACCGGAATGATGTTCTCCGACGCATATTGCATGATTAGCTTGCCGGTGGAGGTCTCGCCCGTAAAGGCCACCTTGGCAATCCGCGGGCTTTGCGCCAGTGGTTTGCCCGCCTCTACGCCGAAGCCGTTCACTACATTCACCACACCCGCAGGCAGAATGTCGGCGATCAGTTCCATCATCACCAGGATGGAAACCGGCGTCTGCTCTGCGGGTTTGATGACGATACAGTTACCTGCGGCCAGCGCGGGCGCCAGCTTCCACGCCGCCATCAGTAGCGGAAAGTTCCAGGGAATGATCTGCCCCACCACGCCCAGCGGCTCATGGTAATGATAGGCCACCGTCTCATGGTCGATCTCGGAAATACTGCCTTCCTGCGTGCGGACGCAGGATGCGAAATAACGAAAATGGTCGATGGAAAGCGGCAGATCGCCGAAGCGGCTTTCACGCAGCGGCTTGCCATTGTCCCAGGTTTCTACAAGCGCCAGCGTGTCGATATGCTGTTCCATGCGGTCGGCGATGGCGTTTAATATACGGCTGCGCTCGGCGGGCGACGTTTTGCCCCAGGCGTCTTTCGCCTTATGCGCTGCATCCAGCGCGCGCTCAATATCCTTGGCGTCCGAACGTGCCGCTTTGGTGTAATGATGGCCGGTAATGGGCGACAGATTGTCGAAATACTGCCCGCCAGCAGGCTTCACCCAGTCACCGCCGATGAAATTGTCGTATTGTGCTTTCAGCTTGATAGGGCTGTTGATCTTCGCCAGCTCGGCATCGATGAGAGCGGTAGGGTTGCTGCCGGTGGTCTGCTTTGCATTCGCGCCCATTGTGAAGCCTCCATGGAATATTTTTTCCATGATACACCCACATGCATCTTGCTAGAAGCCAGAAACGACGCTGCAATGCAGCAATTTACACTGTCACGCAACCATCGCTTTCGGCTGCAGAAGCTCAAGAAATTGCGTCACGGCTTCCGTAATGCTGTGATGGCGCGCGGCCTGCTCCACTTCTTCAACGGAAGCCTCGGCAAGGGCGCCGTCTGCTTCCTGTTTTTTCTGGTTGGCAAGCCAATGTTGCTGAAAAAACGCCAGCATATCCTGAACATTATCCCAGCTTTCCAGATTATAAGCGGTAACCGTGCTGCGAAAAGTTCCGGGCTCATCACCATGGCCAAGGCCATTCATGGCTTGAAACTGATCATAAGACGCATAGCCGCGCACCAGCCCCCAATGCGTTTCGGCATGCTGCTCCAGGTCACGACAAAAACGATAATCGTCAAACCCATCCGTGCTGGTAAAATTAATGGACACCATTTCCGGCTTGATAGCGGGCGTGGTAAACCAGATTTTTTCCTTATTCTGCGGCAGTTGCTCGCTTTTTGCGCCGCTCAACAGCGCGCGCAAAGCTTCTGCAAACTGTTGGCTGTTCTCATAATCAATAAAGGAAGCCCCATGGGCTTTTTCTCCATCCTGTGCCGACGGATGCTCGGAATAGCCATATAATTCAAGGCGAAGCCCGCCTTGATATAGATTGATGCCAATGCTGCGAGGCGAAAAATAATCCACGAATAACTCCCATATTCTTTTTATGTCGGGAGTTTAGCGCCGCAAGCGGCTAAAGCAATGCTTTGTTGCGGCCTCGATACATATTCAGGCTGGCGGCACTAAGTCGCCATCCCGTCAGCGGCCTAATCCGTCGCACGGTCGCAGCAGAAATTTTCCTTATCGCTCAGGCGATAGGTTTCCTCACGCGTATCGGATTGTGGGCGATAGCTGCCCGTGAAGGATTGCGGTTTGGCTGTCCATGCTGCCACGGCGGCATCCAGCGATTTACCATAGGCAAGGGCGGGGGAACGGGTCGCAGCAACCATAAAAGCCTCCTGATGAGTGCTATATTTACCTAATCCACATATGCATTTGGAATGGGTGCTATGTGGTTGACGCATGTAACCAAACTTTCACATTAAAGTCAACCCTTTGATTTTTGTGCGTTTTTGTTGCGACGCACAAAAGCTATAACTTGTAACGGGATGATACAGCGGCAGGGTGGTAAAAACGGTTCCATTCAACGCCAGAACTTCCACCAGATTCGCCGCGCAGGTGCCGGTTTTGTATAGCTAAAACGGTATTTTTGCCCGGAAATCTGTTCATAACTTGCCACCACGGCGGGAATCACCTGGCCGTAATAGATATTGTACATCGCAGGCCATAGGGCGATGGTGATTTTATGGCTCCATTTCACCGCCTGCTGCGGCACGCGGGCGAGGGCTTCGGCGCAGGCGATGGCCTCCTGCACCACGGGGTCTGCTCGGCGGTAGGCCTCTGCTTCCGGGGCGAGGTTGAACAGCATGTCATCCAGCATCCGCCCGATATCGGTCATCGGCTGCGAAGAGGCCGGCATCTGCTTCAGCCAGACAAAGCCGGATTTCAGCGCCTTGGCCAGAAACCGCTGATGATAGCGTTTGGCCTTGCCCGCGCTGCTTTTGGCGATACGGTCTTTCGCGCGGTGCTTGGCATAAAACTGGGCCGACTGTTCGAGTTTCATCCCTTCATCCAGCCCCAGTTTTGCAAGCTGTTGCTGCAGTTGTTTGGCATGTTTCAGGTCGTTCAGCCGTGCAAGCCGCACCTGATCCGTGGCTTGCGTGACGGAGATATTGGCTGAATGGCGCGATACCGGCTCACCCAGGCTGCCGCGGCGGATATCGGCGAAATGCCCCATTTCCTGCGCGGCGATCACCATCAGCCGTGCCAGTGCGGCCTGCCCATCATGCGGGCTGGCATGCTCCCCTGTATGAAACGGGTCGCCCCCGGCGGAGGTGTAGATGCAATAATCCCGCCGCCCGGCCGTGCTTTGCAGCCCGCTGCTGCTGCCCATCTTCTGCCAGCCTTCAATGTCGAGCATATCGCCCACCGTATGTCCGTATGCCACGAACACCTGCACCTCTTCCCAGAGGATCAGCATCATCACGGCCGGGTGCGTGGCCTGCACGATGGCGCGCGCCAGCTTCATCTCCGTTTCCTCTGGCACCTCGATGAATTTGCCGATCTCGCGTTGTAGCCGCGCCAGCTCGTTCTTCGCCTCCGCTTCCAGCTCGTGCGGTTCGTAACGTTTCTCGAGCAGTTCCTGGAGATAGCGCAGGGTCACCGGCACCAGCTTGGGGTCGGTCAATTCGCGCTTGCTGAAAATCTTATAAATGCCCCAAGCAGGGTGAGAAAAGCGGATGAAATTGATGCGGTCACCCGCATCCACGCGAAACCGGCCGGATTTCACCAGCCGCTCGGCCAGCTCCTCCAGCTCGACAAAGAGCGTTTCCCTGCTCAGCGCCGGGCGTTGCGCCAGTACGTCATAGACATTGGACATGCGGATTTCTTCAGAAAGGACTTCATTAGCAACTAGGGGCTGGCGCGCCTAAAAACAAGAGCCGGATGCCTAAATCATTCCATTCGATTTCATGGAGAAATACCCATGCTGGGTAATGATGACATGGTCATGCACCACCAGCCCGAGCGGCTTTCCGGCATCCGCGATGAGCTTGGTGATGTCCGCGTCCGCACGCGATGGCTTGGCCAGCCCGCTCGGGTGGTTATGGCAGAGGATCATGGCGGTCGCGCCGATTTCCAGCGCCCGCTTCACCACCTCGCGCACATACACGGGCGCATGGTCAACGGATCCCTTCTGCTGCAGCTCATTGGCAATCAGCGCATTGGCCTTGTTGAGGTAGAAGATGCGGAACTGCTCTTCCTTCAGGTGCCCCATGCTCAGGCGGCAGTAATCCAGCAGGTCTTCCCAGTTGGAAAGCACCGTCTTGTTCATCATCCGTGCGCCGAGGTAACGCTCGCAGGCCGAATGCACCAGGCACAGCGACGTGGCGGAAGCCTCGCTCACGCCTTCCACTTCCATCAGCGCTTTGCTGCCCGCGCCGAGCACCCCCTGAAGGCTGCCGAACTTGGCAATCAGCTTTTTGGCCAGCGGTTTGGTATCCCCGCGCGGATGCGCGGCGAATAATAGCATCTCGATGATCTCGTAATCATGCAGATCGCTGCCCATGCTTTTCAAAAAGCGCTCACGCAGCCGCTGCCTGTGCCCGGTGAAATGCGGCTTTTCCGTTTTGGGTTTTTTGGCGGGTTCAACTGCCGCCGCATCCTCCGTCAAGGCCAGCGAAAGCGTGTGGGCTTTGGCCGCCATGCCGCTGCCTATGCGCCGTAAGGCGGGCAGTGCATGCCCTTGGGGGAGGTCGTGAATATCTCAAACCCGTCTTTCGTCACCGCCAGGGAATGCTCGAACTGGCAGGAGAGGGAGCGGTCGCGCGTCGTCACCGTCCAGCCGTCATGGTCGCTGAGTTTGGTGGCGGCCTTGCCCGCGTTGATCATGGGCTCGATGGTGAAGAACATGCCTTCCTCCAGCCGGAGCCCCGTGCCCGGTTTGCCGTAATGCAGAATGTTGGGCGCGGTGTGGAATATCTTGCCGAGCCCGTGCCCGCAATAATCCCGCACGATGGAATAGCCGTGCTTCTCGGCGTAAGTCTGGATCGCATGCCCGATATCGCCGAGCTGCGCGCCGGGCTTCACCTGCTCAATGCCGAGCATCATGGCGTCATAGGTCACCTGCGTCAGGCGTTTCACCTTCTGGTTTACTTCGCCCACCCAGTAGATGCGGCTGGTATCGCCATGCCAGCCATCCACGATGACGGTGACATCGATATTCAGGCAATCGCCATCCTTCAGCGCCTTGTCGTCGGACGGAATACCGTGGCACACCACATGGTTCACCGAGGTGCAGATGGATTTGGGAAACCCGCGATAACCCAGCGGCGCGGGAACGGCGCCCCGGCCCACAATCATTTCATGGCAGAACTGGTTCAGCTCTTCCGTCGTCACGCCGGGGGCTACCTTAGCGGCAACCGCATCCAGCACTTCCGCCGCCAGTCGGCCTGCTTTGCGCATCCCCTCGTAGCTCGCCACATCGTGCAGCGGGATGGATGGATCTTGCGAATGTTTGGCATGAAGCATGGAAGCTGGTATTCTCTTGTAAAGACATGAAACCCTATCATAAAGCCAACTTACGGATTCGCCAAGCCTTCCTATGCAACAAAACAACCCCACCGCCTGCCTGCTGATCATCGGCAACGAGATACTTTCCGGCCGCACGCAGGATAAAAACCTGAATTATCTGGCAAAAAAACTGTCCGAACATGGGGTGCGGCTGCAGGAAGTCCGCGTGATTCCCGATATCGAGGCCACGATTATAGCCACCATACGCCAGTGCATGACAGGGTTTGACTATGTTTTCACCACCGGCGGCATAGGCCCCACGCATGATGACATCACGGCCGATTGTGTTGCTAAAGCCGTTGGAGTGGGCATTGGCGAGCACCCCGCCGCCGCCAAAATCCTGCGCGATCACTACGGCGACCAGATTACCGAAGCCCGGCTACGCATGGCGCGCATCCCGGAAGGCGCAGGCCTGATTGACAACCCCATCAGCCTTGCGCCAGGTTTTCACATCAAAAACATCTTTGTCATGGCCGGGGTGCCTTCCATCATGCAGGCCATGCTGGATAATGTGCTGCCCATGCTCCGCAAGGGCGAGGCCATCCAATCCGTCGCTGTCAGCGCCATCCTGCCGGAAAGCCGCATGGCCGCGGGCCTTGCCGCCATTCAGAAGGACCATGCGGATATCGACATCGGCAGCTACCCACTGATGAGCGAAGGCAAATTCGCCACCACCATCATCCTGCGCGGCACGAACAAAGCCTCCATCAATGCCGCCGCCGAAAAGGTGCGCGCGATGATGCGTGGGTTAGGGCAGGAGCCGATTGAGCGCGATCTGGCCGCCTGATCATCTGCAATGCCCGTCATTCCAGCGAGCCATGCAATCTGTATAATCATTGCGGATGAGTCTCTTCATGGATTCCAGCTTTCGCTGGAATGACGAAAGAAAGATTACGGATGCACCGATTCATCCATGATGTCATCCTTCGCCTTCTTCAGCGAAGCGGGCGTAATGCCGCTGCCCATGATGCCCCCAAGCGTTACCAGAACGGTGGCAAACACAATCGCGATAGAGAAGGGCGCATAGCCGAACAGCACCAGCAGCAAGGTGCCGATCACCGTGATGGCGAATGCGAGAATACCAAGCAGCGCCATATTGCCCTTCTGCATGCCATGCTGCCACCAGACGAAGGAAATACCCATCGGCAGCGCTCCCATCACGGCAATCACAATCCATTGCAGAGGAGAAAGCGGCTGCCACGCTTCGAACACGAAATGGCAGATGCCCGAAAGCACCGCCGCCAGCCCGCAGAACATCCCCACCGCATGGCCGGGAATGTCGCTTGAAAAACGCTTGTTCATCACCGAATAGCCCGACCAGATCACCGCCGCCAGCAGCGCCAGCGCATGCCCAGGCTTCCACACGAAAAACAACGCGTTCCAGTCACCCTTGGTGATCGCCAGCAGCACGCCAGCCAGCGCCAGCGCCGCGCCGATATAATGTTCCGTCTTCAGTTTCGTGCCGCCGAACAGGGCGGAGAAAATCAGCAGCAGCAGCGGCCAGAACTCGACGATCAAAAAGGCTTCCACCGAAGGCGCATGCTTGAACGCCAGGAAATACACCATGTGGAACCCGAATATCCCGACCAGCCCGATGCCCCACACATGCGGCTTCAGTTTGAAATAGCTGCCGATGGGCGCGCGCTCGAATTTCCAGATCACCAGATACAGGATAAACGCCGTGGTGAATGCCAGCATGTTGAGCTGCATCGCGGGCACCGGCCCGAGCCACGCCGCCATCACGGGCAGCATGGCCCAGGTGGCGAGTGAAAAAATACCCAGCATGGTGGATGTACGGCAATGCATGGCAAACCTACAGGTGCAAACTAACTATTGCCCTGTTTGTCGCCGGGAACCGTGGGAGTTTCAAGCGGTTTCTGCGTCGGGGCGGCGGATGCTCCGGGTGTGGCCGCCACTTGCACCGGCGGAGCCGCGGGCGTAACGGGCCGCACCGGCAACGGCCGCACGGCAGGCCGTGCAGGCCGCATGATTGGCCGCATGGCGGTAACCGGGCGGGGGGGCGGTGGAACAGCGGCAGGTGCGACAGCAGGAGGTGGTGCAGGCTGTGCGGCCACAGGTGCAGGTGCCGCAGGAGCAACTACGGGAGCGGGCGCTACTGGTGCAACCACGGGAGCCGGTGCGGTTATAACTGGCGCAGGTGGTGCAGCGGGTACGGCTGCGGGAGTTGGCGCAGGAGCATTTGCGGTAGGTGGCGCGGAAGCAGCGGGTGCCACTTGCGCATCCGGCATCAGCAGCTTCGCATCCACCAGACCCATTTCAATCAGCTTCTCAATCGGAAGAAATCCTTTTTCCGCTGCGATGGGCGAATCCTCATCCTCCAGCACGGCATCCATCCCGCGTGCGCCGATCAGTACCTGCTCAAGCCGGTCGCCATCGCGGCGATAGACCCGTTCGCCCTGCACCATGCCAAGCTGCGGCGGAATGTTGTTCTTGGAAAGCCCCGCAATCGTATGCCCGCCTTCGCGGTACATGCCGATCACCACGCGCGGACGGTCGATAAACACCTGGCTGCCGCGCAGCATGTCATAAATATCGGCCACATTATTCGGGCGTGCGCCTTTCACCAGATGGTGCACCACCACCATCGCCGCATTCTTGTTGATGGCGAATTCCTCGATCGCTTCAAAAAACTCGCTCACCACGCCGGCGTCATTCTCATCCCCGGTCAGGTATTTTCGCGCGGGGTCGATCACCACCAGCGGTACGTCCGGCAGCTTGTAGAGTTCTTTCAAAAAGCTGGAGATAGTGCCGCCCTCGCCGAAATCCGTGCGCTGAAACATCAGCCTTTTCGCGCGCCCTTCCGGGTCATAGACCTTAGCGCGCGCATGCACGATGGCAGGGCCGTCCTCACCCGAGAAATACACGCAGATGCCTTTGCATTTATCGAGGTTGATCTTCGATCCGAGCCAGGTAGGGTTCGGTTCCCCCGGTTTGTAATCGATGGCGCATTTCACCGCCAGGTTATGCGCCAGCGAGCTTTTGCCCGTGCCGCCTGTTGCGCCGATCACCGTCACCGCGCCGCGCGGCAGCCAGCCATCCACCAGAAAGTCGAAACTCGCGCTCGTGTCGGCATCCACGTGCTTGGCGCCGGTATTGTCCAGCAGGCGAAAATCTCGCCCCACCAGGTTATAATATTTGAGATTATCTTCCAGATTCGGCGCATCGATGCCGAACCGCAAAAACAGCGAATGGTGATGGTCATAGGCATGCCAGCAGGTCGCCGCATCCTGAAGCGTCTGAATGGTGGTGGTATTGGTGGAAACCACCTCACCCACGGCTGCATCCTTCAGCTTATGGCCCTTATATTCCAGCTGCATGAAATTGGGGTGAATGAACAACCCGTTCTTGGAAAGATACTCGATGCCCGAAAGCAGATAGAACGGGTAGAATTCCTGGCTTTGAAAGCCGGATGTCTCATACAGCTCGCGGCAGCCTTCCACCGCCGTATCGTCGGTGGGTTTCAAAATACGGTCGGCAATGGCCACAATCTTGAGGCCCGCATTTTTATTGTCGCCGCGCGTCAGGCGGCCCGTCATGGCGCCCACCATGCGCATGCGCTGCTCGCCCTCGGCGGAAAATTCCGCAATGCCGAGGCAAAGCGACATGCTCCACGCAATGCCCGATCCGATCGGCTCCGGCTTATCGGTGCCTTGCTGTTTCTTGTGCACAATCGGGCATAGCAGCAGCGGCGAGTTGGGCAGGTTGCCGTCATTGTAATAGCGGCGCAGATGCTCCACCGCCGCGTCATTCTCGTTTGGCCCGAACCAGAATGTCTGCCCTGGCTGCTGCGCGCGCCAGATATCCTGATTGTTCATGGTGTAAAGGCACATGTAGCCATCCAGCCCCACGCGCTTATGCGCGGCCCAGATAATCTCAAGCTCGCGTTTGACGGCGGCCTGCGCCTGTTCGTTGAAACGTTCCACCATTATTCTCCCATGACCGTGGTCATGCTGGTTCATATCGTGTTAGGAACATAGCCGATAAGGCTTAAAAAGCAGTTAGAGTCTCGTTAATTGCACGTATACGAACGCCAAGGGCCAACAAAAGGCGGAGCGCGCCGCGCGACTGGCCCATTGAGGGCCCGCCCGCTAATGCGGGCATAGTCCTGCGTGTAGCGCAGGTAAGGCAAAGGAATATAAGCCTGACATAGTCAGGCTTATATTAATGAATGCTTACCGGAATGCGGTCCGGCACATCCAGCGCAAATGCCGGAATGGCGACGTTGAAACGCTCGCCTTCGTCGGTTGCCATTTCATAATGGCCCACCATGAAGCCCGATGCCGTGTTCAGCGGGCAGCCGCTGGTATATTCATAGGCCTCGCCCGGCTTCAATACGGGTTGCTCACCCACCACGCCCGGGCCGCTCACCTCTTCCACGCGCCCCTGCGCATCGGTGATGCGCCAGTAACGGTTCAACAGCTGCACCGTGCGCGAGCCGAGGTTTTCGATATGCACATGGTAGGCCCACACGTAATTATGATCTTCCGGTGCGGAATGCTCATCCAGATAAACCGGCACCACGCGGATGTGGATGCCCGCGGTTGTTTCCTCGAATACCAGGTGATCTTCAAGCTGTGCGTGATGGTTCATGGCAAGCCTCGGAGCTTATGAATAACCATTATGCTCCGCTGGAAATGAAAGGCAAGGCTCAATGCACGGCCTGTTCCGTCACGGGTGCATCGTGCGATGCCGCCAGTTGCGCATCGGCATGCGGCGCCAGCACCTTGCCGACGGCGAAAGTTTTTTTCACGGCCGGTTCCACCGCATCCGTACGCGTGGCCGCATAGCTTGCATAGGCAAGCCCGGTTGCAAGCGCATAGGCGGCAATGGCTTCCTGCTCGCCGATGTTCAGGCCTTTTTCCATAAGTTTGGCGCGTGCTTGTTCAGGCATTACCGTGTCGTAAACACGTTTCACACCCTGGTTCAGGGCTTCGCCCGCCTTGAAACCGAGCCCGGCGACATGGTCGAGCGCATTCGCCTCTTCAACGCGCTGAAGCTTGGCGCTCAACCGTTGCTGAAACGCCTTTTTCTGCGTGTCGTTGGTGAAAAAGAGCGTGCTCACCAGCGGCGTGACGGAAATCATCACCGGCACGATGGTGCCAAAGGTGGTGTCGTATAATTCCTTGAATGCATTGGCGAAGATATTGCGCGGCGGTTTGGGCTCTTCCGCCTTGCCCGGGGCCGGGCCAATGACTTTGTCCACTGTGCGCGACAGGGCGCGGTGCGACACGTTGAAGGTGCTGAACATGATGGCCACGCGGGAAAACATTTTGCCGAATGGCGTCTGCACCGCGTTGTGCGCGCTCAGCGCCGCATGCTCCGCCAGATTGGCATCCGCGGGGATCTCCTTCGGGCCTGTGTAGAGGTTCTCGTCCAGAAATTTTCCCATCAATGCATAGGGCACCAGTGCCGCCGCAGCGGCCACGGGAAAGCGGATGACATAATGCGCAAGCCAGCTTAGCCCGCCTTTGGCGGCCGCGACTGGGCCGCGCTTCTCATATGCGTCATCGCGCTTGCCCAGCAGTCGGTCATAAAGGGGTTTCAGCACCGTCGCGCCGGTCATGAAGGCAAAGAAACCCGCGAATTCGCCATATTCATTCGCCGTCTTGCGGTCAAAGCCTGGTATCAGCTTTTCCGCCGCATCGCGGTAGCGCAGCACGCCGCTCTGGCGCACCTGCTCTTCGCTGGCCTGTGGCAGTGGGCGATGCTGGTCGAGTTCTTTTTCCTGGGCCACACGTGTCTGCATGATTTTGCGGATGGTGCCGAAAATCGCAGCACCCGTAAACCCGCCCAGAAACGTCCCCAAGGCCGAACGCCCGCGCCCAAAACCCGGTGCGGCATCCTGCTTGGCGGTGATGTTATCGGCGTTGCTCATGGCACCCATGCTTCTGGATTCGCGCCATTATACGCCAGATCCGCCCGCGGGTCAGCCCTGTCATGTCATTGTAACAATCGAACGCCTAAACGGCGGATTGCAGGTAATTGGCCATGCCCATGTTGGCGATGAAGTCCAGCTGCTGACGCAGCCAGTCCTGGTGGCCTTCCTCGGATGCCAGGATCTCGTGCAGCATGTCGGCCGTGACGAAGTCGCGGTCTTCTTCTGCCAGCGCGATGGCCTCGCGCAGGTCGGCAATGGCCTTGATCTCGAGCGCGTGGTCGGCTTTCAGCATCTCTTCCACATGCTCGCCTACCATCAGCTTGCCCAGGTCCTGCAGGTTTGGCAATCCACCCAAATAGAGGATGCGCGCAATGATGCGGTCCGCATGTTTCATCTCGTCGATGGATTCTTCATATTCCTTGGTCGCCAGCTTGCCGTAGCCCTGATGCGACAGGATTTTGGAATGCAGGAAATATTGATTGATGGCCGTCAGCTCGTTTTTCAAAATGCCGTTCAGCTGCTTGATGATGGTGCCGCGTGCGTTGGCCATGGTGCTCTCCTAAAAACAGAGGCATTTCCTAGCATGCATGCGGATGGGAGGCAAGGGAGAATGACTCGCAAAAAACCAGAAAAAACAGGTTGTTGTTGATAATCATTTTCAACGGAGCGCAGCGACTGGGCGCGACCGTGCCCCGCGCCTTATTGGCGCGAGAAGCGAGCAGCGCGAGCCAGTAAAACTACTTCACAAAGAAATCCAGGTAGCTTTGCATTTCTTCCGGCGTCAGCGGATATTCCCGCCCGTTTTTTGCATGCACCACTTTCGTATGATGCAGCCGCCCCATGCGCATCTGCACCTGAAGTGCCACGCGCATCGATACGCCCGCCTTCCAGCACAGCGCAGTGATGGCTTTTCCGTTTTCGGATTTGATGATGCGGTCCACCATGCCCTCGGGCAAGCCGCTGAGGTGGGTAAGGGCGGTTTTGACAAAGGCCAGTTCGCCACGTTCCAGCGCGTCCTCCACCCCTTCGGGCGTCAATTCGCCGCTGCTGGAAAGCTCACGTGCCTTGCTGCTTTCTTTCCGCTTCTTATCAAGGCTTGGCGTTTGCAGGCGCTTGCTGATCTGCTCCAGCAGGCTGCTGCTGACGCTGGCGGGCAGGGCTCCCTCCCGCGTCATGCGTTCGATCAGGCTTTTGGAAACAAACGTCGCCATGCGGTTGAGGATGCGCTGCGGCAGGTCCGGCAGGCGAAGCAGCGGCTCATGCATCGGCTCCACTTTTTCCGCCTCAACGGCCATTAACTCCATGCCGGGTTCGGAATAGCTCGCGCCTTTATTGCCCAGCAGCCGCTGCATCACGGGCACGTTGCGGCAGGCGATCAGCGCATCGGTCACCAATGAGGAAAGCCGCTTGCGCGCGGCCACCGCCGTCAGCACTTCCAGCCGCCCGGTGCTTTTGATGATTTCCACCAGATCCTGATCCGTCAAAACCGGCGAACATTCCAGAATAGGCACCGCCACGCTGTCCGCTTCGTCTTTTGCCAGCGACATCACCACATCGCGCGGGGCGAAAGGCATCTCTTTCAGTTCTTCGGATAATATCTCGCGCACGCGCAGCAACTGGTCGCGGCAAAGCAACGTCAGCACCCGCACCGTGTAGGCAAGCAGGTCGGCTTTCTGATGATCCTGCAGATCAGGCAGCAGGCGGGCGATTTTAAAGGCGATATGGCACCGCGCCTCGTCGCTGATTTCAACCGAAAATCGCGCGCCTTCCAGCAAGGGCACGGGCGCGGTTTCCCCCCGCTGCACGTAGATTTCCTGCCCCTTGAGGGCAATCACCGTGCGCGGTGGAAGAACTTCCTGTTGTTTGGGCGGTTTGCTTGGCAACATGGCTTCATGAAAACGGTATCTGTTTCACGATAGAGCAAGTTAGTGAAAAAACTCTATATCGATTCAAACCACTACAGGCGCAAAAATATCAAAACTGGAGCGCAGCGACTGAGCCGTCCATGCGAAGCATGGCAAATCAATATAAAGCCCCGCGCCATAATTGGCGCGTAGTCCTTCGCGGAGCGAAGGTAAGGCATAGTTATAGCAAGAACTAGCGTTGCTAGTTCTTGCTATAAAGATTATCCGTCCAGGCCCGTTGCGGGTTGGAGGCTTTCCCAAGCGTCTGCTTGCCGGGCTGGGGCAGGGGCACGTTCTTGATGGAACTCAGTACCCCCGTCACATCCGTGGTGGGTTTGCCGAAATGGTAACCCTGGCCGAAGCCCACCCCGCAGCTTGAGAGAAACTGCGCCACATTCTCATCCTCTACCATCTCGGCGATGGTAGCGATCTGTAGGTCGTGGCACATGCCAATCATGGCGCGCAGCAGGTGTTTGCCGCGTGGCGTCACGAGGGAATCTTTCACATAGCTGCCGTCGATCTTGATGTAATCCACCTCCAGATGGCGGATATATTCGAAGGAGGATTCCCCCACGCCGAAATCATCAAGGCAAAACAGGTTACCTTCTTTACGGAGCGTCTGCACAAAGTTGTTGGCGCTGCTCAGGTCATGGATCTTGGATGATTCGGTGATCTCAAACATCACCTGATGGCGCACATCGTTGTTGATGCGAAGTATCTGCGAAAGCGTGTCACAGAATAAATTACTGCCGATCGAGTGCCCCGAAAGATTGATGGATACCATCGGTCGCTTGCCTTGGCGTGCGGCAGCGTTGAGCAAATCAAGCGTCTTTTGGCACATGGCGAGGTCGAAATCGCCGATCACGCCAGCTTCCTCGCCGAAGGTGATGAAATCGAACGGGTTGGCGAAGGTCTGGTTTTCCTCCAGCCGCGCCAGCACCTCGAAATGGTGCGGCTGGCGGTTGCGCATGTCCACGATCGGCTGAAGCGCGATCTTGAAGCTGCCATCCTCCACCGTTTTGTGAAAATCGGTGATGCGGTGCACCGTCTCCGCCAGCATCTCCTGGTAGCTTTCGCTGAGGCTGGTGATGGAGAAATCATCCACATGGCTGTCGGCGAATTTATTGATGGTGTATTGCAGTGCTCGCGCGCAGTCGCGCTCATTGAGGTGCGCGGCATCCAGGCGGATATGGCCGCTGCGAAGCTCGGCCTTCTTGTCCTGGTGCTGCTGATAGATGGATTTGATGCCATCCACGATGCCATCTTCCGTCGTGCTGTCGTCATGCAGGATGACGAAGCTGTTATCGCCCGCCATGCCGGTGGCATCGCCGTGATAGGATTGTTCCTGAAGATACTGGCAGATTTCTTCCAGCAGGATGTCGGCCTCATTGGCCTCGTTATTCAGCAGCAATTCCGGCAGGTCGTCCAGTTCCACCAGCGTCACATGCAGCTTATGGCCCTTGTCGGTGGCTTCTTTCAGCATGTGGGCGGCCTTCTGGGCGAAGGCCTCCTGCTTGTAAAGCCCGGTGGAAAGGTCGCGCATGCCGATTTCGGTGGCTTCAATATCGCGGCGGATGAAGCCGAGTGTCACGAAAATATGGCCGTTTAAATAAGGAATCTGATAGCCCGAAAGCGCAAACCCGGCGGATTTGCCGGTTTTCTGGTTGGTAAGTTGCACCTTAAAGCGGTCCAGCCGCTTGAGCGCGCGCGGTTTTTCCAGCAGTTCCATCACATGCTGGCGGTCATCGGGGGTGATGAATTCGAGAAAGGAGCGCCCGGTCATCTGCTCCTGCTTGATGCCGAGCAGGCTGAAGGTGGCGCCGTCGACGAATACCACTTGGCCTTGCGGGTTCAGTTCGATAAGAATATCCGCGCTGGCAAAGGCAAAGGCGACAAAGCGGTCCCTTTCATCACGCATGCGCCAGGGCATGTTGGCCGGGCCGTTACCCGTCTGTGGGGGAATTGCCAGGCTGGGTGCGCTGGAAACCGGTGATGAGGACACCATGTGAAGCTCCTGTTATTGCTGGCCCCGGGCAGGAGCCAATCTTTAGGTTGTATCATCGTCCTATTGGTTGGACTATCCGGACATATTGCGGGTGAAAACTTGTAAATTAGTTAAAATTTTAAATTATTTGCGACAAAAACGTCATCAGCGGGTAACAAAAGTGCAAAGCTCTCTTAAAAAGCCTTACGATCTGCAAGCAGCGGTAGAAGCCGCCTGGCAACAGAAAGAAACCATCAATTCCGCCACAAAAGGCGAGGCCCGGGAAGCGGTGGAGCAGGTTATGGCTCTGCTGGATACCGGCGAATTAAGGGTCGCAAATAAAATTAATAATGAGTGGATTGTTAATCTTTGGGTGAAGCAGGCGGTGCTGCTTTTCTTCCGCCTCAACGACATGCAATTAATGGATGGCGGCCCTTTATGGCAGGGGCAGCATGCTCCCTGGTTTGATAAGGTTCCGAGCAAATTCACCGGGTGGAAGGAGGCCGAGTTCAAAAAAGCGGCTTTTCGTGCCGTTCCGGGCAGTTTCGTACGTTATTCCGCCTATATCGCACCATCCGTGGTGCTCATGCCCTCTTTCGTCAATATTGGCGCCCATGTGGGCGAGGGCACGATGGTGGACACCTGGGCCACGGTCGGCAGTTGTGCCCAGATCGGCAAACATTGCCACATTTCCGGCGGTGCGGGCATTGGCGGCGTGCTGGAGCCGCTCCAGGCGGGCCCTGTCATTATTGAGGATAATTGCTTCATCGGCGCGCGGGCTGAAGTCGCCGAAGGTGTGGTGGTGGAAACCGGCTCCGTGCTTTCCATGGGCGTCTATCTTGGCGCATCCACCAAAATCATTGACCGTGCCACGGGTGAAATTTTCTACGGCCGCGTGCCTGCCTATTCCGTGGTGGTACCCGGTGCCATGCCCGGCAGACCCCTGCCGGACGGCACGCCCGGCCCGTCACTATATTGCGCTGTCATCGTCAAACGCGTGGATGAAAAAACGCGCTCCAAAACCGGCATCAATGAGTTGCTGCGTGACTAACTCGCCCATCCATTTCCGTCATTCCTGCGAAGACGGGAATCCACCGCGCATCCGCAAGGACGCGAGGGAGAAAAAATGGATTACCGCCTTCGCGGGAATGACGAGGATGCAGACGAGGATGCAAGGGGGAGATGCATGAACGACCTCCATCCGGACGAAACCACCGCCCTGACGCAACGGCTCATCCGCTGCGACAGCGTCACCCCGCGCGAGGCAGGTAGCCTCGATCTGATGCAATCCTACCTTGAGGCCATCGGCTTCACCTGTCAGCGCCTTCCCTTCGGCGAGGGCGAGGCGAGGGTGGATAATCTGGTGGCGCGTTATGGCGCATCTGGCCCGCATATCGGTTTCGCCGGGCATGTGGACGTGGTGCCTGTTGGCGATGAAGCCGCATGGAGCGTGCCGCCCTTCTCCGCCACCATTCGCGATGGCCATCTCATAGGCCGTGGTGCGGAGGATATGAAAGGAGCGGTCGCCGCCTTCGCCACTGCCTGCAAACGCTTTCTGGAAAAAAATAAACCGGCAGGCCGCATCTCCCTCATCCTCACCTGCGATGAGGAGGCCGATGCCATCCACGGCACCGAGCCCGTGCTGAAGGCGCTGAAACAACAAGGAAACATCCCCGATTGTTGCATCGTCGGCGAACCCACCAACCCCACCGAAATAGGCCAGATGGCCAAGATCGGCCGCCGCGGCAGCTACGGCGCCACCATCACCGTGCACGGCAAGCAGGGCCATGTGGCCTACCCGCAACTGGCGGACAACCCCGTGCCGAAACTAGCCGCCATCGTCAACGAAATCAGCACCCACGTGCTGGATGAGGGCGATAGCTACTTTCAGGCCTCCAACCTGGAAGTCACCAGCATCGA
The DNA here is from genome assembly GCA_016124905.1 of bacterium. Taxonomy (NCBI): domain Bacteria; species bacterium. Next base: position 35,895 of record WGMV01000026.1, on the reverse strand, counting down.
TGTGGGTAACAAGGTGGGCAACGTCATCCCCGCGCATGCGGTGGCGAGGCTGAACGTGCGCTTCAACACCCACCAGTCCGGCGAGAAGCTGGAAAGCTGGCTGCACAGTGTCTGCAAAAAACACGCCCCGAATTATGAGCTCCACGGCCGAGCCAGCGCGCAGGCCTTTGTCTGTCCGCTCGGCCAGCTGGCGGAGGTAATGAAAAAAGCAGTGCAGGAAATTTCCGGCCGCGCGCCGGAACTCTCCACCACCGGCGGTACGTCGGACGCACGCTTCATCCAGGCCTATTGCCCCGTGGTGGAATATGGCAGCACCGGCCGCACCTCGCATATGGTGGATGAGAATGTGCGCGTGGATGATCTGATAACATTATCGCGCACCTATGAGCGCGCGCTGGAGCTGTTTTTCAACAGCTAGCATTTGCATGAGAAAAAAGAGGGGTACGGCTGTACCCCTCTCCCTACTCGAACAACAATTCAGAGAACGTCCGAGGCCACTTAAATTTAGCCTTTTCTTCAGTCAAATTGGCTGGAACCAGCCAATAAGACCCTGCTACAACAACAATAATCCCGGAAACAGGGCCGACAACAATATACGCGAGTGTAACATCGTGTACTGTTGCTCCAACCGTGCTGCCGGGTAACGACAGTAGGTATAACGTGATTGCCGGTAACAATGAGCCAGCGATAATCCTCAGAATTAGACGGAACAAATAGGGAAGCAAATATAACTTATACATCTTACCTCTGGCCGAACATGGCCGTAAAATACAATAGAGTTACCCATCGGAATTGACGGGAACATCTTGAGCTGCACGCATAATATGAAAATGGTGCAATAAGACAAACCTGCGCGGCAAAGCCGCGCCATGCAAATGCCTGACGTTTCAATGAACCATCGGCTTATAGCATGGGATTGTTACAACTATTAGTTATTGGCGCTGGCCGTCTTGTCCCAGCCGCCGCCTTCCTTCTGCTGCCAGTAGGACAGGGGAAAGCCCGCTTCCTTCAGGCTTTTCCAATAGGCTCGCGCGCGTTCCAGCGCGGGTGTGTCGCGCTGGTCGAACAGGTAGATCACCCGCTCGAACTGCTCCATATGCGCAGGCTCGCTCCCTTCCACGATGAAGAGCAATTGCGCCTCGTTCGGCCGTTCTTCCGCCGTGGTGAGGTAGATCAGCTGCTCCTCCGCATGCGGCTCCTTGGCCGATCCGTGCGGCAAAAATTCATGCTCGTTGAAGGTCCAGAGATACTCGTTCAGCGTATCCATGGTGTTCTCGTTGGCGCACAGGATGACCGAGCTTTTCTCCCCGTCCAGCGCCTTGGAAAGCAGGCGCGGCAGCACATCCTCCAGCCGGTTGCGGGTTAGGTGGTAGAACCAGATATCGGGTTTTTTGCTGGCGTTCATGGCCTTAACATGTCTATAGGAGGGCAGAAATTCAAGCTATTTGCAGTATTGCACGCGTTTTTAGAGCTTCTGCCATGTTCGGTCAAAATCCCAAACGCCCGATTGAAAAAGGCGATGGCCAAACCCTCCAGGTAGTCGAGATATTCCCGACCCTTCAGGGTGAAGGCCCTTACACAGGCTGGCCTTCCGTCTTCGTGCGGCTGGGCGGCTGCAACCTTGCCTGCCGTTTTTGCGATACGGAATTCGAGAATTTCAACCCCATGACCCTGCCTGATTTGCTTGCGCAGGTTGACCAGCTGGCCGGGGGTATCCGCAACCTGGTGGTCATCACCGGCGGCGAGCCCTTCCGCCAGCCCATCGAGCCGCTTTGCACCGAACTGCTCAAAAAAGGCTACAAGGTGCAGATCGAAACCAACGGCACGCTCTACCGCCCCATACCGCCCGCTGTAGACATCATCTGCTCGCCCAAAAACGAATCCGGCCCCAATAAAAAGAATGGGGGTTATGCACCCATCCGCCCCGATCTGGCTGAGCGCGTGAATGCCTATAAATTCATCATCTCTGCCCATATGCCGGAATATCACGATGTCGGCCTTCAGGTGAATGCCCCTGTCTATGTGCAGCCCATGGATGAGCATGATGAGGTGAAAAATGCCGAAAATCTGGCCCACACAGTGAATCTGGCCATAAAAAAAGGCTACCGCCTGTCTTTGCAAACCCACAAACTGCTGAACCTGCCATGAAAACAGCCGTGAGCGCGGCGCTTACGCCGCTGTTTCATTGCGCGGGCGAAGCCAAGCAGGAAACATTATGATCAAAAAAGCCGTCATCCTATTGAGCGGCGGGCTGGATTCCGCCACCGTGCTGGCCATTGCCAAATCGCAGGGCTTTGAATGCCATTGCCTGAGCTTTCGCTACGGCCAGCGCCACACGCACGAGCTGGAAGCCGCGGCCCGCGTGGCCGCCCATCTGGGGGCCAAAGAACACCGCATTGCGGAACTGGACCTCCGCCTCTTCGGCGGCTCCGCCCTCACGGCAGATATCGCCGTGCCCAAAGACCGGGAAGAGGCGGAAATGGCCGCCGCCGTGCCCGCCACCTACGTGCCCGCCCGCAACACCATCTTCCTTTCCATGGCGCTGGCCTATGCCGAGGTGCTCGGCGCGTTCGACATCTTCATCGGCGTCAATGCCGTGGATTACAGCGGCTACCCCGATTGCCGCCCGGAATACATCGCCGCCTTCGAGAAGCTCGCCAACCTGGCCACCGCCTCCGGCACCGGCGGCAGCGTGCTGCACGGGGCAGGGCATTTCCGCATTCACACACCTCTGATTGACCTTACCAAGGCGCAGATCATTCAGCAGGGCACCGAACTGGGTGTTGATTACGGCCTCACGCTCTCCTGTTACGACCCCGTGGACGGCAAACCATGCGGCCACTGCGACGCGTGCCATCTTCGTGCCAAAGGCTTTGCGGAAGCCGGGCTTGCCGACAAAGCCGCCTAGTCGATGATGCCGTAACCGGCATCCACATAATGCACCCCGCCGGTGATGCCGCTGGCATCGTCGCTGGCCAGAAACGCGGCGAACTTGCCAACCTCCTCCGGTGTGACGATGCGCTTGAGCGGGGACTTTTGCCTGGCCACCGCAACCAGGGAATCAAAATCCTCAATGCCCGATGCTGCCCGTGTAGGCACCGGCCCGGGTGAAATGGCATTCACGCGGATATTCTTCGGCCCCAGTTCGGCGGCCAGATAACGCGTGCTGGCCTCCAGCGCAGCCTTCACCGGCCCCATCATGTTGTAATGCGCCACCACCTTCTCCGCACCGTAATAACTCACCGTCAAGATGCTGCCGCCTCCATTGCTATCGGAAGAGGGCTGCATCCACGGCTCCACCAGCTTCGCCAGCCGGATGAAGGAATGGCAGGAAATATCCATGGCCTTCAGGAATCCCTCGCGCGAGCAGTCGGTCACACGGCCGTGCAAATCATCCTTCGGTGCAAACGCGATGGAGTGAATCACGAAGTCGATATGCCCCCAGGCCCCAGCCGCAGCGGCCACCAGCGCTTCCATCTGGCCGTCCTGTGTCACGTCGCATGGCAGGAAAATATCGGCGCCCAGGCCCCGTGCAAGCGGCTCCACATGCGGTCTGGCCTTGTCGTTCATATAGCTCAATGCCAGGGTAGCGCCCTGCGCCCGCGCCACGCTGGCGCAGCCATAGGCAATGCTGTGATCATTGGCGATGCCGATGATGATGCCATGTTTGCCGTGCAATTGCGCAAGTCCCACAACCAACCCCACTTGATGAAAAACAATGCCGAAGCATGCATAGTGCTGTAAAACCATTTCACCTTAACTGACCTGCGTCAAGCACAAGACCCCTTATGAACAGCATCACCAACCGCACCTACGACGAAATCGAAATTGGCGAGTCCGCCTCCGTCAGCCACATGCTTACGCGGCAGGATATTCAGCTTTTTGCCATCATGTCCGGCGATGTGAACCCCGCCCATCTGGACGAGGAATACGCCAAAAGCGACATGTTCCATCGCATCATCGGCCACGGGATGTGGAGCGCATCGCTCATTTCCAACGTCCTGGGCACGCAGCTTCCGGGGCCGGGAACCATCTACCTGGACCAGTCGCTTCATTTCGTTCGCCCCGTCGGGCTGGGCGACACCATCACCGCCCGCGTCACCGTGCTGGAAAAACGGCCGGAAAAGCGTGTGCTGATGGAATGCGTCTGCACCAACCAGAAAGGCCAGGAAGTGGTGAAGGGCCAAGCACTGGTGATTGCGCCGGATGAGAAGGTGAGCCGCCCGCGCGTGCAGCTTCCCGAGGTGGAGCTGAAAGACAATTGCCCCTTGCTCTACAGCCAGCTGGATACATTGACCGAAGGCAAGCCCGCGCTGAAAACCGCCGTGGTGCAGCCTACCGATGAATACACGCTGCGCGGTGCGGTGGAAGCGGGGCGGGCCGGTCACATCCAGCCCATCCTGCTCGGCAATGCCACGCGCATGCAGGAAGTCGCCAAACAATTCGGCATCAAGCTGGACGGGTGCGAGGTGATCGACACCGTCCACAGCAATGCCGCCGCCGAACTGGCGGTCAGCATGGCGCGCGAAGGCAGGGTGGATGCCATCATGAAAGGCAAAATCCACACCGACGAGCTGATGGCGGAAGTCGTGAACAAGGATCACGGCCTGCGCACCGCCCGCCGTATGAGCCATGTGTTTTTCATGCAGGTGGGCAGCTATCCCAAACCCTTCTTCCTCACCGACGCGGCGCTGAACATCAAGCCCAGCCTGGCGGATAAGAAGGACATCGTGCAAAACGCCATCGATCTTTACCGCGCCATTTTCAGCAGCGCGCCGCGCGTGGCGCTGCTTTCGGCCGTGGAAACGGTGGAAGAGAACATCCCCTCCACGCTGGACGCCACCGCCCTGTGCAAAATGGCCGAGCGCGGGCAGATCGAAGGCGGGGTGCTGGATGGGCCGCTGGCCTTCGACAATGCCGTGTCGCCGGAATCCGCCACGCTCAAGGGCATCGTCTCACCCGTGGCCGGTCAGGCGGATATCCTCGTGGTGCCGGACCTTGAATCGGGCAACATGCTCTATAAGCAGATGCGCTTTTTCACCGGGTGCGAGGGCGCGGGCATCGTGCTGGGCGCGCGCGTGCCCATCATCCTCACCAGCCGCGCGGGCGGCGTGGCCACACGCGTGGCCTCCTGCGCTCTGGCCCGCATCTATGCTGCGCGCAAGCAATCGGTGGCCAATATCACCGGCAAGGCGGCATGAGCGCCATCCTCACCCTCAATGCGGGTTCATCCAGCCTGAAATTCGCCCTGTTTGAAGCGGCAACGCTCAAACCCACCGTGCGTGGGCAGGTGCGAAACCTGCAAACCCGGCCCGTGCTGGAAGTGGCGCAGCAGGAGCTTCCGCTCACCGCTACGGGCCAGCATGCCGCGCTGGAAGCGGTTCTTCACTGGGTAAAACAACAGGGCGGGGATATTGAATGCGTGGCGCACCGGGTGGTGCATGGCGGCCACGCCTTTACCCGTGCGGTGCCCATCAATGCCAGCGTGATGCAGGATCTCTGGCAGCTCGCCACCCTGGCCCCCCTGCACCAGCCCGCCAACCTTCAGGATATCGAGCAGGCCATGAAATTATGGCCGCTGGTGCCGCATATCGCCTGTTTTGATACCGGCTTCCATGCCACCGTTGCGCCCGTGCAGCGGCGCTTCGCCATTCCCCGCGCCTGGCACGACAAGGGCCTGGAACGCTACGGCTTTCATGGCCTTTCCTATGCCCATATCGCCGGGGCCATGAAATCCGTCCTTCCGGCGGATAAGCAGGGCAGGGTGATTGTCGCCCATCTGGGCAGCGGCGCCAGCATGTGCGCCCTGAAACAGGGTAAAAGTTACGCCACCACCATGGGGCTCACCGCGCTGGACGGGCTGATGATGGCCACCCGCAGCGGCAGCATCGACCCCGGCCTGGTGCTCCACCTCATCCGCCAGGAAGGCCTGACGCCCGAGGAGGTGGAAACCATGCTCTACAAGGATTCCGGGCTGAAGGGCGTTTCCGGCGCTACCGGTGACATGCAGGCCCTGCTCGCCAGCCCCGATGAAGCGGCAGAGGAGGCGATCGATCTGTTCGTCGCCAGCCTTTCGCACCATGTCGGAGGCTTGAGCATGGCGCTTGGTGGGCTGGATGCCCTGGTGTTCACCGCCGGTATCGGCGAACATGCCGCCCCCATTCGCGCGCGCCTGGCCCGGGCAATGGAATGGCTGGGCGCGGATCTGGATGAAGCGGCCAATACCGCCCACGCTCCGGTAATCTCCTCACCGCAAAGCCGCGTTGCACTGGCGGTGATCCCCACCGACGAGGAAAGCACCATGGCGCATCAGGCGCTGGAATGCCTAGGCGATTAGCTGCCCCACCTTGCCGCGCGACAATAGCGTGTCACTGGGCAGGATATCGAGCGGGGAATGCGCCTTGCTGCCTTTCAACTGGTCGTAATAGGGCGTAAAATCCGGTAGCGTGGCATCGAACAATTGCTCGAAACTGTCGATGACGAAATAAACCTCCTGCAGCGCGGTGATGTTGAAATCCGTCTGCATCATGCGCATCACATCAAAGCCGATACGGTTGGGAATGTCGCTCTCCACCGCATAAACCGATTCCGTTTTGGAGGAGGTAATACCCGCGCCATAGATGCGAAACCCGCCATCTTTGGCGCGAATCAGCCCGAATTCTACCGTATACCAGTACAGACGGCCCAGATATTTCACCGCTCCCTGGTCCATCGCCTTCAGCCCGCCCTTGCCGTAGGCCACCATGTAATCGGCGAAAACCGGGTTCACCAGCAGGGGAACATGGCCGAAAATATCATGGAAGCAATCCGGCTGTTCCAGATAATCCATCTCGCTTCGCGAGCGGATCCATTCCGTCACCGGAAAACGCTTATTGGCCAGATGTTCAAAAAACGGCCCGATGGGAATGGCCCCCGGCACCGCCACAATGCGCCAACCGGTCTTTTTTTCCATGATATCGCTGAGTTTATCGAAATTGGGAACCCCGCCCTCGGATGCAACGCCCAGCGTCTCGAACCCTTCCCAATATTCATCGCACACACGCCCGGGCAAAAGTTTCATCTGCCGGTCGAACAGCTCCCGCCACACCGCGTGGTCATCTTCGGAGTAATTCTCCATTTTCTGATCAATGGTATAGTCGGCCCGCATGTCGTTGCGGCGGGCGATCTTGTATTTTTCATGCTCGTCGGCGGCTGAATATTTATCCATGCGGCTCTCCTGTTTCGTTCATTTTACCGCATTCCGGGAGGGGCGGCAATCACAGCCGTTTTTGCGGCGCGTCATTTCCCCAGCAGCACATCCCGCGCCCGGTTGATCTGGGCGGCAAGGTGCGCACTCCCTCCCTGATCGGGGTGGTTTTTCGCAATCAGCCGCTTGTGCGCGGCGCGTATCTGCTGAGGCGTGGCCCCTTCCTCCAGCCCAAGGATGTTGAGCGCCTCCGCCTTGCTGACATCGTGCCGGGCTGCGGGAGGGGAGGAGGGCCGCGACGCCTCCGGCAGAAAAAACCTCCGGACATAGGGGGCAAACGGGCTGAAGAAAAAAATGAACAGCAAAAGCGACCCGACCGGCGTCTGCCCTAGCCGGAACATGATGAAGCTCCCCACCAGTGCGGCGGCCATCACGCCATATTCTTTCCATTTATCGCCAAAGCTTTCCTGCCCTTTGGCAATGCGCGCCATCAGCCAGGAAATGGCGAAAATAATGATGATGACAAGCAGGATGATCTGCATAAAAAAACCGCCCGAACGTTAGGGCGGTTTTATCATGCCGTTACGGTGAAGCGAATGCTAAACGTCGAGACGGGACCCCTTATAGGCGGAAACCAGGGAACCATCCTTGAATTCCAGCACCGTGGGGCGCTGATCATCCTTGAAGTAATAGACCCAGCGTTCGCTATCGCCTTTTTTCTTGGCTTCATTCGGGTTGCCGAGGGCGAGGAACACCATGTCGCGGTTGGCGCCCATGAAGATGTTGCGCTCCATCAGCACTTTTTTCTGTTCGAAGGGAATTTCCAGGGCGCGAATCTGCGACAGACGCTGCCGCTCGTTGGAAGCCATGTCGCTAAGGCCGAACACATCCACCTTCACAATCAGCTGATCGATGGCTTCGGGCTTTTTCGCCTGCAGATAAGACACGCCTGCCGTGAGGCAGACCAGCATGAAGGCGGAAATGAAAAATCTCATAATATTCATAATACCCATGCTGCTTTGCAGCTATAGTTTCCCTGTTATCCTCCCAATCTACGGTGTAATTGTTAAAAACTGATTAAAATTATTCGTCAATAATGCGCGAATGTTAAGAATATAGGCTTTGTGCTGATCCGTCATGGCCTTAAGGCTGGGGTCATCACAGGGCAGGGCGGCATATAGCTCCTTATAGGTGCCCTGGGCGGCGGTGCGCACATCCACCATGTAATTGGCGGGCACGTCGGCCTTTTCCATATCCAGCATGAAGGCGCTGTTAATGAAGGCGAGGCTGTCGATATCCACCAGCTTGCAGCGGTAGAGAACGAAAAAATTCACATAAGCCTGCTCGTAGCGCTGCTTGATTTCATCCAGCGCGGCATCTCCGGGCTTGGCCGCAACGGTTTTTGGAGGCTGAGCTGGCTCCGTCTGGGCTTTTTCCATCTGTGCCGCTTCCAACTCGGCGAGGTGCTGCTTCTGCACCTGTTTAAGGTCGTAAAATACCACGCTGAACCCTAGCAGAATGATGCTGAGGGCAAACAGCAGCCGGTTGCGCGATGAAAGCGACACCAGCTTGATGGCATAATCCAGCAATTGATTGTCGTGCGTGCTCGCATGGCTGGCCAGGCGCTGATGGTAGCGCACGAATTTGCGGTTATCGAAATAAAGATAGATCAGCACGGCGGCCACGCCGGCCAGTATAATGAGCCATTTGGTGGTGACTTCCGCCGGCAGGGCGGAAACGGCATGCCGCAAGCTTTCCAACATATAGAGGTCCAAAGGCAGAAAATGATGGTTTCCTACAATATATAGGATATTTTTCTTTTTGCATCCGTAAACACAGCGGGCAGGGCGCCATAATGTTAATGTGCCTTGCCGATTGTGGCAGAAGGGTTCACAAAGGGTTCACATAAGTTTAATAGAGCGCCGCTATCCTTGGATTGGGTTAATCTATTCAGAATGAAGATGCCATATGCCCGAATTTAATCCTGGTGTTATTCTCTTTGACCAAAGCAACGGCCGTTATGTCGCCGTACAGCAGGATGCCAACGGCACGGCCACGGTCCGTGTTTACTATCCGGATGGGCATTACACGGAACAGACGGGCGTCGCCCTCCCAAACGGGGATAGCAGCAGCCTGGCCATTTCAACCCTTTCAAGCGCTTCACCCGCTACGCCAACGAGCTTTCCAAATGGAACGATAGGTGAGGACACCGTTCCTTTCGGCGCCAACCTGGTGGTGGGCCCTCAAGGTAACAGGGCGGCGTTAAGCGATGAAAACGCGGTGACAATCTATGACAGCCACGGCGAAACACTGCGTACCATTGTTTTCACCTCTCCTGAGAAGGCGGTCACGTTTCTCGACGGCCTTGCCTATTCCGAGGCGCAAAACACCCAGACCAGCACCCTTTGGGCGGATGCGGTAAATACCGGATATGCGCCCGACATGCTGGCCGAATTCGCCCGCCGCGCGCTGCCTGAAAATTATACCCCGGTGGAAGAGCCCGCTGATACCACGTCAACCGAAACCGCTCCCGCTGAAACCCCTGCCGCTACCGTAACGGCCCCGCCGCTTCTGCATGAGCCTGATATGGTGGGACTGGGGCAGTTCTTGATGAGCAACAACATCACGCTTCCGGTGCAGGCAAACCTCAATTTGGGCGGGATCCTGACGGGGGATGATGTCTTATCTGTCGGCATTAACCCGGAACAGTTCTCAAGCACCATCACCAGCATCATGGCGCTTTCCCCGGAAAAGCAGCGAGACGCTTTGGGATATCTCGGCGTGGATGTTACTCTGAGCCCTCAGCAGCAGGCATTGCAGCTCCAGCAGGCCATCAGCGGCCAATTGCCGCCGGAAGCCCGAGAGCAGCTTGCACCCTACCTCCCGCTCATCACCGACATGATGATCAACAATAACGGCGCTTTTGCTGCAGGAACGGACGCAAAATTCGCCGCCATCATGAACGGCGTCAATAACCCGACCGCCGAAAATAAAGCGGCCATGTACGACGCCTTTGGTGATCTGGCCAACACCTACATCGCTGCCGCAGGTGCGGATATGGCCGAGCGCACCCGCCGTGCGGAGCTGATGTTTGATGCCATTGAGCCATCGCTCGGTGAGAATGCCGCAAATGTACACGACGCCCTGGTGCCGATTCTCGCCAACCTCGATAAATACCCCGAAGCGGTCCGCGATTCGGTGATGACCGCCATATCTACGGGCAACATGGGCAATCTTGGTGCTGTTGTTGGCACTGCCGCCAGTTGGGTGATGGATGCCACCCCCGGCTTACAGCCGCCGCAGTCCGAACGCATCACGATGGTTAACGACCTGATCGAGGCAGGCCTGATCGCCAGCGGCAAAACGCCGGAAGAAGCGCATGACATGGCGCAAAATTTGAGTGGAGTGATTACCGGCCCCAATGGTATTTCCCAAATAACACCGACAGATAGAATGAACGCCATCTTCAATGATCTCGCCCAAGGGCCGGATCATTATGATGAAGCGCTGTTGGAATTGTCGAACTGGGTGAATGAAGCCGATAACCCACAAGAGCGGGCCCGCCGCGTGGGCGTTGTGGGCAACATTACCACGTCCTTGTTGACGACCACTGGCATGGATAGCACTACCAGCACCTCCATTGCTGGTCCCTTGCAAAACCTGATTGCCGATTTCGGAAGCATGCCCCCGGCGTTTCGCGAGCTTGCAGTCAATCGCTTGATGGGGCCGCCCGCCGCCACGCCGGATGTGATGGCCGAAGTGGTGCAGGATTACGTGGATTACCCGCTGCGCGTGGCGAACCTGGTGCAGAATCCTCCTCCGCTGACGGACACGGCAGCCTGGGAAGAAATCGCCCGTCTGTATAATTTTGATTTTAATCATGATGGCACGCCGGATCCCTATCCAAGGACCGATGCTGAACTGGCCGACTGGAAACGGCATATGGTTGAGCAGGCCTTCGGCGGCAACATGGCTGCTCCGGACCAGTTATCCGGCATGGCTGCCGTGAATTTCGGCGCCGGTTACGATGCCGCCAACACACAGTTCACCATGTATGCCAGCGAGCTTGGCATCAATCTGGCAAGCTTTGGTATCGATACGGCTCACCCGCCGACAGACCACAACTATCAGGTGCTGATGGTAGGCGGCACGACCGATGCCACCACGGAGCCTGCCAGCACAAGCCAGAATGTCAGCTTCGCCCAGTCCATGCTTGGGCGGCTCTGTGCCCGTTATGGGGTGACGCCGCAAGAGTTGGCGAGCAATGGAATTGTTGCCAATCCTCCTCCCGTACCGCTTACGGTTGACCCGGGTAAGATTCAAGACCTGCAGAACCTCATCAATGCCCAGGTGACAGAAGAGCTCGACACTTTTACTGTCCTGAATAGCGATGCCGGTCCTTCGCGCATCTCCATCGCCGCGGGCGGTGTGCTGCAATTCGATAATGACGGCGACCCGAATACACCTCCTATCGCCATCGACGCCGCCTGGATGCAGGCGCATGGTTACCCCACCGCGGACGCGCAGGGCAATCCCATTAGCCCGCCGACGGATTTTGCCAGCTTCCAGAGCATGGTGAACAGCCAGGTGGCTAATCGCTACGGCACGCTGGGTGACAGCACCGGCATCATGCCCCAGCCTGGCTCTGCGGCTTACACACAATGGCTGAACAGCACCGCGCAGAACGTGGCGGAACGCCGACGCGCCGACGCTTCCACCGCCATCGACGCCGTTGCCAATAACATGGCAGGCGGCATGGGTGGTGCGGCCATGGGCATTCTGGACATGTTCAATGACATCCACACCGGCAACGAGCAGCTGGACCAATTGATCCAGGGCTTTGGCCGCATGCTGATGAGCTTCTTCGGCGGCATGGTGCCGGAAGGATCGAAAGAGGCGGTGGATATCGCGCTCGATTTGAGGAGCGATACCTATGTGGCGGATCGCGCTGGAAACATCAACGACACCTCGCCGAACTGGGGCGATGGGTATGCAACCCCGGCCCCCGAAAACAGCCCGGAGGTAAATGCCGCGCGCACGACATCCAACGCCTTTGCTCAGTCCCTTGCGGGCGCGCTGGGTGGGGATGGCGATTGGCAATCCCTTGCCACGCTGGTTGGCACGCATCCCGATCAGATTCTCGCCACCAAGGAAGGCCAGCTTGGCGCGGCCATCACCATGGGGCTGGGCGAATTGCTCGACAGTGATGCCAGCAGCACCGGCAATACCGAACTCTACAACAATGCTGTTGATCAGCTGAACGCCGAGATACCCGCCGACAGGATCCCTGCGGATACTGCTCTGGGTCAGGCCTATGCCGCCGCAGCCGCCAATGGCCCGGTGAGCTGGATGGACATTTACCAGGCCGCCGCCGCCGATGGGCTGACGCAGGAAGAATATGATCAGCTGATGGGCCTGCTGCCGGAAGGCGAGTTGAAAAACAGCATTGTGGCTGACATGGCGCAAGGCGCGAACATGGACACCTCAACTCTCAACGCCAGTGTGGAAGCCGTTGCCGGTGCCGATGGCGTGGCCAACGTCACCGTGCCGGAGCCAACCACGACCCCCTATAGCTTTACGCCGCTCACCAGTGAAATCGATGCTGTGCCATTCAGCTTTGCCATCGATTCCGACCATGAATTGACTTCGGACGAGGCCATTCAGGCCAATGCACAGGCTCTTGCCATCACGGCGCAGATTTCCGAAAACCTGATGGTGATCGATGAGGTTAACGGCACCAATTATTACGGTGAATTCCTGAACTGGCTGAACCAACCCGCTGAATCCCGTGGGCCATTCCCGTTCAATTCCCAGGATAATCCTGAATTATTCGGCCCTGACGGCAAGCCCATTTTCATGAACGGCCTGGATTACGGATTTAATAATGGAATAATTACGATTGCCGAAGGCGTCACTTTTAACCTTGGCTCCATTGAGGTTCAGGGTGATTTGACGGCCGATCGCGGCATAGGGTTCATGACATCCCTGTCTCGCGCGAGCCAGCAGCAGCAAATAGATCGACAGCCTGTTCTGCCCTTCGGCTTTGATCCCATTGCCGCTCAGAATTGGTTCGCCGTTCGCGGTGACAATGAGCAGGGCGTCAACCAGGGTGCGGTGGACACAACGGCGTGGAATACAGCACAGGATCACCAGAACATTGTCACTATCCCACAAATCGATACCCGCACCGCATCGGACATTGCCCACGACTGGCATGAGATGGTGCAGGAAACCGGTGTGGACATGTGGGCCTTTGACGACGTGGATGTTACCGCGCTTGGTAATCTGTCCCCGCCCGCAACGGGTGCAGCCATCGTTCGCACTACCGAAATGGCGGTGCAATAGCGCTTAATCAACCCGAATTTGCTTGAATGCGCAAAAATGCCGCATTTGGTTGCGCTTGGTTTACAATGCGTTAACTTCCAATGCATAAAGTAAATCAACGACATGCAACATGGCGCGCCAATGACTATGCCGAAGCCGTCCAATCAACCGTTGAACGTCAATGATCTGCTGAGTCTGGCGCAGGATCCTTCTTCCAATACACGCGCCGCCCTTGCCATGAAAATTGGCCAGCGCATGGAGGAGGCCACGCAGAGTGAGCGCGAATATCAGCTGACGCTGGACATTGCCTACCTTCTTGCGCGCGATAAACAGCGCGATGTGCGCATGGCCATGGCCGACGGCATCAAAACATCCAACCACACGCCGATGGACATGCTGCTGGAACTCGCCCACGATGCCGACCCCGAGGTCGCCGCGCGCATACTCCAGCATTCCCATCGCATACAGGATGAGGAGCTGATGGCCATCATTCAGGCCACGCAGCAGGTCGTCCGCCTGCTGGCCATTGCCCGCCGCAACCAGGTTTCGGTGCAGGTGGTGGGGGCATTGGTGGAACGCAAGATTCACGAGGTCTGCCACGCCCTGCTGGAAAATACCGGCGCGGAGATTGACGATAAACACTACCATCACATTGCCGATGAGTTTTACGATTCCGACGACATCATGCAGGCCTTCATGAAGCGTCATCCCATTCCCGCCAAGGCGGTGAAGCACATGGTGGAGCGCTCCACCAGTATGTCCAAGGAGCGTATCGTCGCCAAACGCGAACGCCAGATGTTTGAGCATGACGAGGTAGACCCGGGCATTCTGGAGGATCTGGATCGCGTGATGGCGCTTGGAAATGTGCCCAATGATGTAAAATGCTCCGAGCTAGCGGATTATTTCAACCGCGAGGGCGCCTTGTCGCCGATTTTTCTTGCAGCCATCCTGATGCTCGGCAATCACCGGCTTTTCATGTCCTGCATGGCGGTGCGCAGCAAAATGGACATGAAGAAGGTGGCCGATCTCTACACCGGCAATTACCACAGCTTCCGCCAGTTTTATGATATGTCACGCCTGCCTTACGGCATGCACCGCCTCTTCTGGCACCTCAAATGCTGCGTGGATGAGATTGTGGACATGAAGCTGCAGCCCAACAGCTACGAATTTTTCACCACCGCATCCCAGATGCTTGATATTGCGGATATGGAATGCATCCCTTACACCAACAGGGTAGGATATGCGGCGGCGAAGATTCTCATGAACTATTTTGTCAGCAAACAGAATTAGGAAGCGCGATGGTGGATGGTCTGAAGCAGTTTTTTCGCTTCATGGGCTCCGCGCTCTATGCGCCTTATTATGTGTATGGCGCGCATGCGCGGCAGTGGATTTCTCCCCGCCGCAGTACGGATGCCTGCCTGATGCTGGACCATCTCAATATTTCGCAGGATGCGCACCGCGTCTTTAAGCAATGGATCACCGAACACGCCGAGATACCGCAGGATAAGCACCCATGAGCATACGCACCCGCCCCGTTGAACGCGCCATGGAGTTTCTGCCCGCGCCGGAAACGCTACAGGCCTATAACAATGTTATCGCCGGCTCGGCGGAAACCATTCTGGCACTGCTTGAAAAAGAGCAGCAGCACCGTCACCAGATGGAAGAAAAACTGGCGCAGATTCAGCAATCGGGCATGTATTTCGGGCAGATTCTTTCCTTCATCGTCGCCATGACGGTGGTAATCGGCAGCATCGTGCTCGGGCTCAACGGCCAGGCCGAGCTTGCCGCCGGTCTCGGCTTTGTGGGCCTCACCTGCATGACGGTGGGCTACGTGAAGGGCAGGGAGCTAACGCGCCAGGCCAGCCGAAAAACCAAGGTGGCCGTTTCCTCCCCGGGGGATGAAACCTCGGCCAGAAGCCCAATCACCATCGGCCCCGCCAGGCACCGGGCGAACATCCCGCTCTGATTTCATATTCTCTATATTCTTGGCGTCATTCCCCGTCGTTACGGATTGCCTCGCCTACAATGACGAAGCCCTCAAGCAGAAAACACTTGCGCTAGCCGATAGCGAATGCTGATTAAGGGGCATGGAATCACACGATCACATCCGCAAGCCCGCCACGTCCCACGCAAGCCCCAGCCTCAACGGCACGGCCTATGTCCCGGGCGATAAATCCATCTCCCACCGCTCCCTGATGCTGGCCTCCCAGGCCATCGGCACCACGGAGATCTACGGGCTGCTGGAAGGCGAGGATGTCCACCGCACCGCCGATGCGCTTCGCCTGATGGGCGTGGGCATTCAGCGTGTCGGCAAAGGCTACTGGCACGTCAAGGGCCTTGGGGTAGGCGGCCTGCACGAGCCCGAAAACATCCTCGACATGGGCAATTCCGGCACCAGCACCCGTCTGCTGATGGGCCTGGTCACGCCCTATGGTTTCAACAGCTTCTTCACCGGCGATGCCAGCCTGCGCCGCCGCCCGATGGGCCGCATCATCACCCCGCTGGAGCAGATGGGCGCGCGCATCCTTTCCCGCAGCCGTGGCGGCAAGTCGGGCCTGCTGCCTCTTTTGCTGCAGGGCACGGATATGCCGCTGCCCATCCAGTACCGCCTGCCGGTGGCTTCCGCCCAGGTGAAATCCGGCGTGCTGCTGGCCGCGTTAAATACCCCCGGCGTCACCACCGTCATCGAGCCCGCCCCCACGCGCGACCATACGGAGCGCATGCTCCGCCATTTCGGCGCAAGATTGATGCAGGAAACCGACAAGGACGGCGCCATCTCCATCAGGCTGGAAGGCCAGCAGGACCTCATTGCCCCCGCCGAGCCGCTCCACGTCCCGGCGGATCCTTCCTCGGCCGCATTTCCTGCCGTAGCCGCGCTCATCACGCAACATAGCGACATCACCCTGCCGAGCGTGGGCATGAACCCCCACCGCATCGGCTTGTTCGAAACGCTGAAGGAAATGGGCGCGGACATCGAATGGCGCAACCCGCGCGAGATGTCGGGCGAGCCGGTGGCCGATCTGCGCATCCGCAGCAGCCGCCTGAGGGCCGTCATCGTGCCCGCCAGCCGTGCGCCGAGCATGATCGACGAATATCCCATCCTGGCCGTCGCCGCCGCCTGCGCGGAAGGCACCAGTATCTTTTACGGCCTTTCCGAACTAACCGTAAAGGAAAGCAACCGCCTCGAAGCCGTCATGGAAGGCCTGCTCGCCTGCGGCGTCCATGCCGAAACCGGCAAGGACGAGCAGGGCGAACCCTGGCTGAAAGTCACCGGCAATGCCGAAATCCAGGGCGGCGCTACCATCCAGGCGCAGCTGGACCACCGCATCGCCATGGCCTTCCTCGTGCTCGGTCTAGTCGCCCGCCGCCCGGTCATCATCGACGATGGCAGCCCGATTGCCACCAGCTTCCCCAACTTCATCTCCCTCATGCAGGCGCTCGGCGCCGATATGGAGATGGAGGAGGAAGCCCCGGTGCTGGCAGCCCCACCCGCCGGTGTGGAAACCAAAACCCGAGGCCCCATCCAGAGCCTCTGCATCGCCATCGACGGCCCTGCCGCATCCGGCAAGGGCACCCTGGCACGGCGCCTTGCCAGCTATTTCGGCCTGTCCTATCTCGATACCGGCCGCCTCTATCGCGCCGTGGGGCTGAAACTGCTTAACCTCAACCTCGACCCCTCGGACGAGGAGGAGGCCCTGAAAGCCGCGCGTGACCTGCGCGATGAGGACCTGCTCAACCCGCGCCTGCGGCAGGAGAATGTCGGCAACGCCGCCTCCATCGTCTCCGCCAGCCCGCTGGTGCGCCAGGCCCTGCTGGAATACCAGCAGCAATATGCCCGCCGCCTGGGCGGGGCTATCCTGGACGGGCGCGACATCGGCACTGTCGTCTGCCCGGACGCCGAGGTGAAATTCTACATCACTGCCAGCGTGGAAGCCCGCGCCCGCCGCCGTTTTCAGGAAGTGGAAGGCTTTGAGGCCCAAGTGGATTACGACACCGTGCTGGCCGAGCTCCGCGCCCGTGACGAGCGCGACCAGAAACGCGCGGTCGCCCCGCTGAAACCCGCGAAAGACGCCATCATCATCGACACGTCCGACATGGAGCCGACAGAAGTCTTCAACAAGGCCGTGGAGATCATCGAGTCCCACCTGCGCCGCCCACAGGCAAAAGCGTCCTAGGCGTTGTAATACGTGGTTTATACGCTTGCTTTTTGCTTGAAAATCCCTATGTTCCGCCCTTCCTGCGCCGGGCGGCTTTCCGTCTGGCGTCTGTATTAACCCTAACCAAAAGTCAGGATAATCTATGTCCTCTGCTACCGCAGCCTCCGCATGGAGTGATCAAACCGACGAAAATTTCGGTGATCTGTTTAAGGAATTCATCAAGTACAGTGAAACCCGTGAAGGCAATGTCGCCATGGGCACCGTGCTTCGCATTGAAAAAGATAATGTGATCGTGGAAGTCCCGGGCCTTAAGTCCGAAGGCCGCGTACCGCTGCGCGAATTCGCGCTGCTGCAGGCCAAAGGCGAGCTTCAGCCGGGCGACGAAGTTGAGATTTACGTGGAGCGTTTTGAAAACTCCCACGGTGAAACCGTCCTCAGCTTCGAAAAAGCCCTCCGCGAAAAAGCCTGGGAAAAGCTGGAAAAAGCCAGCGAATCCGGCCAGCGTGTTCAGGGTACCATCTTCGGTCGCGTCAAAGGCGGCTTCACGGTGGATCTGGGCGGTGCGGTTGCGTTCCTTCCCGGCAGCCAGGTGGATATCCGCCCCGTGCGCGATATCGAGCCCTTGATGGGCATCGCCCAGCCGTTCGTGATCCTGAAAATGGACCGTCGCCGTGGCAACATCGTGGTGTCCCGCCGCGCGATTCTCGAAGAATCCCGCCAGGAAGCCCGCAAGGAAATCCTCCAGAACATCCTGGAAGGCCAGGTGATGGAAGGTATCGTGAAGAACATCACCGATTACGGTGCGTTCATTGACCTCGGCGGTGTCGACGGTCTGCTCCACGTGACCGATATTTCCTGGAAGCGCATCAACCACCCGAGCGAGATGCTGACCCTCGGTCAGACCGTGAAGGTGATGGTGACCAAGTACAACCAGGAAAACCAGCGTATCTCTCTTGGCATGAAACAGCTTGAGAGCAACCCGTGGGATAACATCGAAGCCCGCTTCCCGACCGGCCTGAAAATGCGCGGTACCGTGACCAACATCACGGATTACGGCGCGTTTGTTGATCTCGGCGATGGCATCGAAGGCCTTGTTCACGTCTCCGAAATGAGCTGGACGAAGAAAAACATCCATCCGGGCAAAATCGTTTCCACCAGCCAGGAAGTGGATGTGGTGGTGCTGGCCGTTGAGCCTGCCAAACACCGCATTTCGCTTGGCATGAAACAGTGTGAAGCCAACCCGTGGGAGGCATTCGCCAAAAACCACAAGGAAGGTGACCTGGTGGAAGGCGAAGTTCGCAACATCGCCGATTTCGGCGTGTTCGTGGCGCTCGATGGCGGCATCGAAGGTCTGGTGCATGCATCCGATCTCAGCTGGGATCAAGCCGGTGAAGAAGCCATCAAAGCCTACAAGCGTGGCGACATGGTGAAAGCCAAGGTGCTTGAGATCGACGTGGAAAAAGAGCGCGTCGGCCTCGGCATCAAGCAACTGGTGGAAGGCAAAGGCAACACGGCCTCTTCCGGCAGCGGCAGCAGCGCCTCCGGCGACCTGAAGAAAGGCTCGACCGTTACCTGCACGGTGACGGCTGTGTCCGACGACGGGATCGAAGTGGACGCCAACGGCTCCAAAGGCTTCATCAAACGTTCCGACCTCTCCCGCGACCGCAGCGAACAGCGCCCCGAGCGTTTTGCCGCTGGTGACCGCGTGGATGCCAACGTCGTGTCCGTCGACAAGAAATCCGGCAAGCTCACCCTCTCCATCAAAGCCCTTGAGGTGGATGAAGAGAAGCGCGCCGTGGCCGAGTACGGCTCCACCGATAGCGGTGCATCCCTGGGCGACATCCTGGGCGCTGCGCTGAACAAAGCGTCGGAAGAGCAGGGCAAAGCCAAGAAAACCAAAAAAGCCTAAGTAAGGTACTATCTCCATGATTACGCACACGGATGCCTTTCTTGACCGCGTCAAGCTGAAGCGTTCGGTGCGCATATGGAAGCTGCTCAGCATGGTGGCCATCGCGATTGCGGTGGTTGCCATGCTGAAAAGCGGCGCTAACGGCCCTATTGCGGGGGGCGAATACATTGCCCGGTACAATCTGGAGGGCATGATCCTCGATGACCCGGCCCGCGTGAAATTATTTAATGATATCAAAGAGAACAAGCGCGCCAAAGCGCTGCTCCTCAGCATCGACAGCCCAGGCGGCACGGCCGTTGGCGGCGAGACCATCTACAAGCAACTGCGTCTCATCTCCGCCGAGAAGCCGGTGGTCGTGGTCATGCGCGGCATGGCAACCTCGGCTGCTTACATGGCCGCCATTGCGGGTGACCGCATCTTTTCCCACGAGGGCAGCATCACCGGTTCCGTCGGTGTGCTGATGCAAAGCGTGGAAGTGACGGAACTCGCCCATAAGCTTGGTATCAAGCCCATCACCATCAAATCTGGTGAGCTGAAGGCCAGCCCATCCCCTGTAGAGGAAGCCACGCCAGAGGCGCTGGAGGCGATCCAGGTGGTGATTGATGACTTTTTTCATTATTTCCTCGGTATCGTCAAAGAGCGTCGCAAGCTGGATGACAAAACCATCGCCGTCATTAAAGATGGCCGCGTCTTCACAGGGCGGCAGGCGCTGGAACTGAAACTGGTGGATGAAATCGGCGGCGAGCCAGAGGCCGAAGCCTGGCTGCATGAAACCCTCCATAACAAGGATATCCCTGTGGTGGAAGTGAAAGAGGAAACCCAGCCGGGTGAGTGGCTGGACAAGAATGTCTTCTCCCGCTTTATGGGAGATGTACTGAATGGAAAAAACCACCTGGGGTTGATGGCTGTTTGGCAATAAATACCGTTTGCAAGCATAGGTTTAAAATCGTTCTAAACATGCTTAACAATGTGCTTGCTTTATGGGTTTTTTAGTGTTTTTACTATGAAAAGAATATGGTTTTTGCTTGGCAACTACTGTATTCTCATAACATTATGTTGCGGTGCAACCATTGGGCGATTAATTCACCATCCGCCCCTTAAAATTGACTATTGAGGACGCCATGACCAAATCAGATCTAATACAACAGCTGGCACGCAAATATCCGCATCTGTACCAGCGTGATATCGAGAAGCTGGTCAACACGGTATTCGGTGAAATTTCCACCGCCATGTCAAACGGTCGCCGCATTGAACTTCGCGGCTTTGGTGCATTTTCCGTGCGTGAGCGCAAGGCCCGCACAGCGCGCAATCCCCGCACCGGTGATAAGGTGGAAGTCGGTCTTCGTTTTGCTCCCTATTTCCGTATGGGCAAGGAACTGCGCGAACGCCTCAACAAAAAAGCCTAGTTCTGCTATAAATAGAAAAACGGCGCCTGTTTAGGCGCCGTTTTTTATTGTCTCGGGTGTTTAATGCCACATGGTGCCGGATTCGGCGGCTTCCGCAGCCTGCTGGCTTTTGGAAAAACGCGCATTATCTTTTTGTTCTATTTCCGTTTTTCCAGGCAGCTGTTTGCTGTCATACATCCGGTCGTCAATGATGATGTTGGCGCTGGTTTTGGCGGCTGGTTTGGCGGAGGGTGCGGCGGGAGGCGGCTTGGGAAGCTCGCGGATCATCACCGGCTCAACGCTTGGTGGTGGCGGTTCTTCAACCGCTTCAAACGTAATGGGAAGCGACGCGGCTGGAATAGTGGCCACGCTGCCGACGCCGGCAAGGCGCGTCTGCTGGCCCTGCTGCGGCGTGGCGTAACAATCCACATCGCCCAGCGTATTGTAGCAATAAACGGCGATCGGCGTACGCGGTTCCGGCACATCCGACGTGGGGGACATACCCGCCATGGAGCGGATTTTCTTGCGTGTCAGCTGCACGGTCTGCTCGGCGCCGTCCAGCACGGGCACGGCCAGGGCGCAGCCTGTAACGGCAAGGCATCCGGCCAGCATGGTGAAACGTAGCAATGCGCGCATAAACCCCTCAAATCATCTATTTTGAATTAGGAATGCAAGAGACGTGCCAACTGCAAGCATAATGAAACCGGACTAAAAAACAACGCGTTGGCGGCAAATGCCCGTTATGTGCATAAAAGCCTTTGCGGCCGGGGGATGTCGGGCTAAACATGGCCTGAGAATCTGTCGATCTTCTTGAATCTTTGTGGATGGATGACGAATGCGCCTTTTCCTGGTCATGCTTCTGTCTTTCTGCCTGCTGATGGTGCAGGATGGGGATGCGGCACAGAAGAAAGCCAAATCCAAGGCGAAAGCCTACCCAACCGGCACGCTTCAGGCCAAAAAATCGCCTGCCAAATCCACCGCGGCAAAAGCGGCTGCGGCCACGGCGGCGCCTGCGGCAGCGGCGGCCGCGCAAAAGGGCGTGCACCCCACCGTGCAATACCTGGAATGCTCGGAAATGAGCCAGAACCAGCCGGACAAAACCCTGGCGATGATCGAGGCGTCCCCCTCCCAGGCGGATGACCCTTCCATCCAGCATTGCAAGGCCATGGCGCTGTATAATCTGGGCCGCTTTCAGGAGGCGGGCACGCTGCTCAACCAACTCACCCTGCAATATGAAAAAACGAGGGTCGCCCTTGCGCTGGACCTGCTTCAGCAAGCTTACCGCGCCTGGCAGATGGCCGAGGACAAACCCCAGGTGCTGAACACGCTCAACCACGCGGTTTCCCTATCCCTGGTCAATAACCAAACGCAGCTAGGCCAATATTGGCTGGAGGAACGCGCCAGCTGGCTGGCAGAGAATGAAAAGGCGGACCGCTCCGTGCAGGACTGGGACCATCTTCTCACCATGGCCCCCACCCATGCGCCCTGGCTGGTGGGCCGCGCCCAGGCGTTCGACCGCCTTGGCCAGCGCAACCTCGCCCAGGCGGATTACCGGCAGGCGCTGGTCTATGATCCCGCCAATAAGGATGCCCGCAAGGGCCTGACCGCAAAATAACCGAAAAATGACCGGCTTATTGAGGCTCCGCTTATATCACTCCCAGCGAAGGATTTTGTTTCGCTATCCGTATTATCTTATGAAAGCCGCAACCTCTTGTGGTTAAGGTAATAAAAATGGCGGATAGAATGAAAAAATCCCGCAAATTATGGATCATCCTGTGCCTGCTGCTGCTTGCCGGTGGCGCCTGGTGGAAATTCGGGCCAGGCCTGGATGATGAAGACGTGCAAAACAGCCGGACCGTAAAGGTAACGCGTGAAACCATTGAAGAAACGGTGACCGCCCAGGGCAAGCTGGAACCCAAGGAATATGTGGATGTCGGCGCTCAAGTGTCCGGCCAGCTGAAAAAGCTGCATGTGGAAATCGGCGATGTGGTCAAAAAGGGCGACCTGCTGGCCGAGCTGGACCCCCGCGTCTACGAATCCCGCGTGGAGGGCGACAAGGCCCGCCTGCGCACGCTGGAAGCCCAGCTCAACCAGCAAAAGGCGCAGGCTGTTTTCGCTGGCCAGCAATATGAACGCAACAAACGCCTGATGGAAGCCAAGGCCGTCAGCCAGGAAGCCTTACAGGAAAGCCTCTCCGCCCTGAAAGTGGCCGATGCCGGCGTAGCGTCCAGCAAGGCGCAGATCGAGGAGATCAACTCCACCCTGGAAGGGGACATGGCCAATCTCAGCTACACCAAAATCTATGCCCCGATGGACGGCACCGTGGTGCTTCAGCCGACCCGCGAAGGCCAGACGGTGAACGCCAGCCAGACCGCCCCGGTCATCGTCCAATTGGCCGACCTCGATGTAATGACCGTGAAAGCCCAGGTGGCCGAGGCCGATGTGATGCGCCTGAAGGAAGGCATGGAAGTCTCCTTCACCACGCTCGGCAACCTCGAGCGCCGCTGGAAGGGTAAATTATGGCAGATTCAGCCCTCGCCGGAAGTAATCAACGACGTGGTGCTCTACGATGCGCTGATCGACGTGGACAACAAGGACCGCCAGTTGATGACCGGCATGAGCGTACAGGTGTTCTTCGAGCTGCAGCGCGCCGACAATGTGCTGACCATTCCGGTGGAGGCGCTCGGCAAACGCGTAAAAGCGCAGGATAGCGAACAACTGGGCCAGGCCTACATGGCGCATGTGAAGGACGGCAAGAAAACCACCGACAAGCTCGTGCATATCGGCCTCATGAGCCGCACCCAGGCTGAGGTCAAGGACGGGCTGACCGAGAACGACGAACTGGTCATCAGGCAGCGCCCCACTGGCAACAAGCAAACCGGCGGTAAGGCCGCCGGCGGCCGCAGCGGTATGCGCGGAGGGCCGCGCCTGTGACACCCGGCCAGAAACCCGTGCTGCAGCTTGAGGGCATCACGCGCCATTACGGCAGCGGCGATACCATCGTGCGCGCGCTGGATGGCGTCTCGCTCACCATTTATCCAGGCGAGTTCGTCGCCATCATGGGCCAGCCCGGCTCGGGCAAATCGACCCTCATGAACATCATCGGCTGCCTGGATAAGCCTTCCTCCGGCAGCTACCGCGTGCTGGGCAGGGAAGCCGCCCACATGGGGCCGGACGAGCTGGCCACCCTCCGTCGCGACGGCTTCGGCTTCGTGTTCCAGCGTTACAACCTGCTCACCACCTCCACGGCGGAAGAGAATGTGGAGATACCCTCCATCTACAAAGGCATGGACAAGCAACGCCGCATTGCCCGCGCGCGCCAGCTGCTCACCCGTCTTGGAATTGGTGAGCGCGCCGACCACCGCCCCTCCCAGCTTTCCGGCGGCCAGCAGCAGCGCGTGGCCATCGCCCGCGCCCTGATGAACGATCCGCCCATCATCCTGGCCGACGAACCCACCGGCGCGCTCGACAGCCGCAGCAGCCAGGAAGTGATGGAACTACTGAAAGACCTGCACAAGGAAGGCCGCACCATCATCCTCATCACGCACGATGAGCAGGTGGCCCTGCACGCCAAACGCATCATCCGCATTCAGGACGGTAAAATCCTGAGCGACGAGCTGAACGGCGAACAGGTGGAAAACACCGACGCTCAAAAAACCACCGGCATCGGGGAGGCGCACGAAGCCAGCCTCGGCGATGTGACGGAAGCCTCCAAAATGGCCATGCGCTCGCTCAAGGTGAACATCTTCCGCACGGCCTTGACGCTGCTCGGCATCGTCATCGGCGTGGCCTCGGTCATCATCATGCTCGCAGTCGGCGATGGCAGCAAACAGAAGGTGCTGAACCAGATCACCGCCATGGGCACCAACCTGCTCAACGTGCGCCCCGGCGCGCCGGGCATGCGCGGCGCGGGCGACATCATCACCCTCAGCTCGCAGGATGCCGATGCAATTCTCGACATCCCCAATGTCGAACTCACCGTGCCCGAACGCAGCGGCCGCGTCACGGCCCGCTTCGGCAATCTGGATTACCAGACATCCGTGCAGGGCGTAGGGGCGGATTTTTCAAAAGCGCGCGACTGGAGCGTGGTGCAGGGCAGCTTCTTTGCCCGGCGCGATGTGAAAGGCTATGCCCCCGTCGCCCTGCTGGGGCAGACGGTGCTGAACAATCTCTTCCCACATGGCGAAAACCCCATCGGCCAATATGTGCTGCTGAAGAACGTTCCGTTTGAAGTCATCGGCGTGATGGAAGCCAAGGGTGCATCCGGCTTCGGTACCGACCAGGACGACGCGATTTTCGTGCCCTACACAACCGGCATCATCCGCCTTTTCGGCCGTCCCTACCTCAATTCCATCACCGTGAAAGTGACCGATGTCGACCAGATCGACGACACGCAGGACGCCATCACCGAGCTGTTGAAAAACCGCCACCGCACAGAGGATTTCAACATTCGCAATTCCGCTTCCTTTCTGGAAATGGCGACCGAAACACAAAACACCCTCACCGTGCTGCTCGGTGCGGTGGCGGCCATCTCGCTGCTGGTCGGCGGCATCGGCGTGATGAACATCATGCTGGTGAGCGTGACGGAACGCACGCGTGAAATCGGCATCCGCATGGCCACCGGCGCACGCATGAAGGACATCATGCTGCAATTTAATACCGAGGCCGCCGTGGTCTGCACCGTGGGCGGCGTGCTCGGTGTCATCACCGGGTTCGCGGGCGGCTGGCTGCTCACGTTGTTTGATGTCGGCATCAAATTCACGCCGTTCCCCGCCATGCTGGCCTTCGGCTGCGCCGTCGGCACCGGGCTGGTGTTCGGCTATCTTCCCGCCCGCAAGGCCGCCGGGCTTGATCCCGTCGTGGCGCTCGCATCGGAATAGGAGAATCCCATGAAACGCATCATCCCCTTCGCTGTCGTATTGATGCTCACCGGCTGTTCCCTCGTGCCGGAATACATGCGCCCCTCCATGAACACACCCGAAAGCTGGAAGGAGGACACAACCCAGACCACGCAGGAACAGGCGCCTGCAAACTGGTGGAAGAATTTCAATAACGACGAGCTCAATGCACTGGTCGACCAGGCGCTGAAAGAAAACCACGATGTGAAAGCCGGCATCGCACGGGTGGAGCAGGCGAGGGCATCCACCACCGTCGCCGGTGCATCGCTGCTGCCCAATGCCAACGCATCCGGCAATGCCTCCCGCAACGATACGGACAAGACCAAAGCCGATAACAGCGCGCGCATCCAGGGCAGCATTTCCTACGAAGTGGATCTGTTCGGCAAAAACCGAGCCGGTGTGGAAGCCGCCGCCGAGCGCTACACCGCCACGCAATACGATCAGGATGCGCTGCGCATCATTACCGCCGCCGATGTAACGCAGGCCTATTTCAACAGCATCGGCCTGCAAAAACGCCTGGAGATTGCCAGAAAGAACCTCGAAAATCAGGAAGAGGTGTTGAAGATCGTCGATGCGCAATACACCGAAGGTCGCCTGTCGGCGCTTGAGCTCTCCCAGCAGAAATCCCAGCTGGCCAGCAGCCGTGCGCAACTGGCGAGCATTGAAAATCAGCTGGCGCTTTCGCTCAACCAGCTTGCGGTGCTGACCGGTCACGCGCCGAAGGATCTCGTCGCCCCCATCGCATCGCTGGACGATGCCGCCATCCCCGACATCGCCCCCACTTTGCCCTCAGCATTGATTGAGCAGCGCCCCGACATTCGCGCATCGGAAGCAGGCCTGAAAGCGGCCAATGCCGATATCGGCGCGGCGCGCGCAGCCTTCTTCCCCAGCCTGACGCTGAGCGCCAACGCCGCCTTGCTTGCCAGCCCATCCAGCGTGGCCACGGGGCTGGTCGCCTCCATGCTCGCGCCCATCTTTCAAGGCGGCCGCCTGGAAGGCGAACTGGAACGCACCAAGGCACGCCAGCTTGAACTGGCGGAAAATTATCAGCAGATCGTGCTGACCTCCTTCCGCGAAGTGGAGGATGCATTGGCGGGCATCAAATCCAGTGCCGAACGCCAGACCCAGCTGGATATCGCCAGCACCGAAGCGGCGGAGGCCAATCGCATCGCCCGCGCGCGTTACGATGCCGGTGCGACCGATTTCCAGACCTTCCTCGATACGCAGCGCACGCAATTGCAGGCCGATGACGGCGCCATTCAGGCGCGGCTCGACCGCCTCAATGCTGCCGTGCAGCTATACAAGGCCTTGGGTGGGGATGTAAAAATTTCAGCCGAGTGATTTTCGCATGGCGATGTGCGGAACCGTCACTTCCTCAAACACATCCCCATCGCGCCGGTAACCCAGCTTCTCATAAAATCCCGCTGCCTCAAGCCGCGCATGCAGGGTGATTTCCACCAGTCCATGTTGCCGTGCTTCGGATTCCAGCAAGGCTACCAGCTTGCGCCCGAGTGCCAGGTGGCGATGCCGTTCCGCCACGGCCATCTGCCGCAAAATGCCTGTAGGGGGCTCCAGCTGCAGCAGCACGCAGCCCACGGCTTCGTCCTTCAGCCATGCGCCCAGATGCAGGCATTGTGCATCCGGCTCCATATCGCGTTTGCTGATGGTCAATCCCAGTGGAATGCGCAGCCATCTGTTCCTGAGTTCAACCAGCTGGTGATAGGCATCGCTACCAAAATCCACCCGCTTCAATACCAGTTCATCCGGCATCGTTATTCTCTGCCGGTGCTTCGGCGGAAGCCCCGAGCCTCATAATCTCGTTTGAGAGAAATTGCTGGTTCTGTTTACGAAGCTCTGCGGCGGCCTGGTCATAGAAAAAGGGCAAAAACGCATAGCGCGTGCCCTTTGTTACTGGCGTGGCCTCATGCAGCAGCGAGCAGGAAAATACCACCGCTCCGCCTGTTGGCGCACGGTAGGTTCGCGGGCCGAATTCGGGAAAGCGCAGATCGCCGCCTTCAAATTCTTCCGCATTTAAATTGATGGTGCAGGCAAAGCGCCGGTGCGCCGTCGCCCGTGTCGTATTGTCGCGGTGAGAGCGGAAAAAGCCGCCCTCCTGCGCATCGTAACAGGCCACGATGTAACGCTCGATATGCGTGACATGAAACTGGAATGCCTTGCGTATCTCCGGCACCAGCCGCCTGCTGAGCCGGTTGCGGATGGCGATGCGAAGCTGATCATGCTCCGGTGTGTTCTCGAAATTGAAATCGCGCCGTTTCTTGAAATTATTGTCGAGAATCGGCACCGTTTTTTCTCCCCGCTCACGCATGAAGCCGGATTCATAGCCCCCATGCTGCTGATAGAGCGCGATCATCTCCTTGCAGAGCGAGGGCTCAAAGACGCGCGGTAGAATCAGCACCGGCGCGTTCAGAGGAACATTGGCATGGTCGCCGGTGGCAGGCAGGCTACTAAGCAGGTCGGCGAGAATGGCGTTATGGTCCGCATTTTCCATTGGGATATTGGCAATCACGCGTAGGAATGGGTCCAGCACCAGCGTGAATGCGCTATAAACCAGTTCACCTTGTTCGTTCTTTCGTTCGGCATCCAGCGCGCCGTAAAGCGCGCTAACGCTGCGGTCGAAATCCCAGAAAAACCGAATGCCGGGCTTTTGCGGCACCATGCGGTGCTCCGTTTCATCCGCCGGGTCGATGCTCACGCCGAAAAAGGAAAGTTTCAGATCGTCGAAATAATGACGCAGTTCTGTCGTCATAAACTGCAAAATACCGGCGTAATCGGGGCTTGCCACGCTGCCGAAGAAACTCAGCACGGTATATTTTCCCGCCACCGTATCAAAATGAAAGGTGGGGTTGTTGTTGGAACGGCAGGTGAACCACGGCGCCGGGTCACCTACGAATAAGCTGCGAGGGGCCATAATCCTCAGGTTTTAATGATCCAAGCCTAGCCTTAACAGCTTAGTTTGAAAGAAACATTACCACGCCCGGAAAAGGCGATTTCAGGTAATTTATTGATTTGGCATGGAAATGGTGAGTTCGGCGGGACTCGAACCCCAAGTCACGCAGCGCCCGGCATAAGAAGCGGGTTCGCCATGGCGAAATGCGTCGATTCTGAAGGAAGATGGTGAGTTCGGCGGGACTCGAACCCGCGACCCTCTGATTAAAAGTCAGATGCTCTACCGGCTGAGCTACGAACTCACTCTTAAAACCGCCCCCCGGTTCGGGGCGAAAGGAAGCGCACATTACTCAAGCGCGGCGGCTTGTCAACGTTTAAGCGTGCAGTTTTTGAATTATTTCCATCCTGTTTCAATGTAGCCGAAACACGGGCGCAATCGCTCGCCGGTCAAGCGGGGCAGGCCGACGCGTAGCGGATGTTCAAACGGGTAAAGACATCCTTCAGCCCCGCCACCAGTGCATCCTGCATTTCCCTGGTATGCAGCGGGGTCGGCGTGACACGCAGCCTCTCGCCGCCCTTCGGCACGGTGGGATAATTGATCGGCTGAACATAGATGTAATGCTCGGACAACAGCAGGTCGGATGCCTGCTTGCACAGCGCCGGGTCCCCCACCATTACGGGAATGATGTGCGATACGCTGTCGAGAATGGGAATGCCCTCTTCCCTCAGGCGTGTTTTCAGGTAGGCCACGTTGGCCTGCTGCTGGTCACGCTCATACTGGCTCTGGCGCAGGTGTCGCACGCTTGAAAGCGCGCCCGCCGCCAGCACCGGGGGCAGGGCGGTGGTGAAGATAAAGCCGGACGCATAGCTCCGCACCACGTCGATAATCTCGCGGCTGGCGGCGATATAACCGCCCATCACGCCATAGGCCTTGGCAAAGGTCCCCTGGATGATATCCACCTTGTCCATCACCTGATCGCGCTCGGCCACGCCGGCGCCATGGTCGCCATACATGCCCACCGCATGCACCTCGTCCAGATAGGTCAGGGCATTGTACTTCTTGGCAAGCTCGCAGACTTCCTTGATGGGGGCGATATCGCCATCCATCGAATAGACCGATTCGAAGGCGATCAGCTTTGGCGTGTCCAGCGGCTCTTCCTTCAGCAGCTCTTCCAGATGCGCCAGGTCGTTATGGCGGAATATCTGCTTTTTCACACGGCTGTTGCGGATGCCCTGAATCATCGAGGCATGGTTTTTCTCATCCGAAAACACCACGCAGCCCGGCAGCATGGAAAGCAGCGTGTTCAGCGTGGTTTCATTGGCCACATAGCCACACACGAACACCAGCGCGCCGTCTTTATGATGAAGGCTGGCCAGTTCGCGTTCAAGGTCCACAATCACGGAGTGATTGCCGGAGATGTTGCGCGTGCCGCCCGCGCCCGCACCCAGGTCGTCCAGCGCGTGATGCATGGCGTTCAGCACGCTCTGGTGCTGCCCCATGCCAAGATAGTCATTGCTGCACCAGATCACCACATCGCGGTTGCGCTCCACATCGCGTGCAATGGGAAAAGCGCCCACTTTGCGCTCAAGCTGTTTAAAGGTGCGATAGCGTCCTTCGCCCTTCAGCTGGTTCAGCGCGTCTTCAAAATATCCGCCATAATCAATGGCGGGGCGGTTGTCGCTTTCCACCTGTGGGGTGGCGTTTACGCTTTCCTGCGTATGGACGGGGCATTGCTGCTGCATGGCACGAACCAAAAATAACTCACCAGAATGGCCACCAGCGCGAGCGCCGTGACCTGATGCAGGGAGGCAAGCCCCACCGGCACCACGTATAGCAGCGTACTTACACCCAAAACCACCTGACACGCTACCACCAAAATGAGCAAAATGACGTGAGCGCGCACCTTTTCCTGGTAAAATTCATTTCGGGCAACCCAGCTATGCCACAACAGCGCCGTCACGGTCAGGTAAGCCACCATGCGGTGCGTCCATTGCACGGTTGCGTGGTTTTCAATGAAATTTCGCCACAGAGGCTGCAAATCCAGCCATTCGGGGGGCAGCCAATGGCCGTTCATGGTGGGAAAGCTGTTATAAACCAGCCCGGCATCATTACCCGCCACCAGTGCGCCAAGCAGAATTTGCCCACCCAGCATCACGGCAAACAGCTTGCGCGTGCGCATGAGGGCTGACCGTTTGCTGAGTTCGGCCGCAGGACGTTCGGAAAGGTAACGGCATGCCTGCCGCAACAGCAGGATGAAGATGACAAAGGCCATGCCCAGATGCAGCGCAAGCCGCACCGGGCTGACCATCGGCGCATCCACCAGCCCGCTTTTGACCATGAACCAGCCGATGCCGCCCTGTAACCCTCCCAGAGCAAAAATGGCCGTGAGCTTGAGCGTCTCTCTGCCTGAAATGCATTTGGTCGCCGCAAAATAAACCAGCGGCAGCAAAAATACCGCCCCGATAAGGCGGCCGATCAGCCGGTGGATGAATTCCCACCAGAAAATAGCTTTAAAGGCCGCAAGCGTCATGCCGTGGTTTTTCTGGATATATTCCGGACTTTGCTGATAGGCGGAGAAAGCCTCGTTCCATGCCGCGTCGTTCATGGGGGGCAGGGTGCCTTTCAGCGGCGCCCATTCCACGATGGAAAGGCCGGATTCGGTCAGGCGCGTCAGCCCGCCCACCAGCACCATCAGCGCCACCATGAGGCAGCAGGCCAGCAGCCAGTAACCCACTCGCCTTGACGTAACAACTTGCCTTGAAGTGGTTGAAGCAGTGCGCAAGGGCAATTACAACTCATGCTGAAATTCAGACAAGGGGCGCTATAGCATGAATGCAAAAGTGACGCAAACGCGCCGCAAGCAGCCGAAAGCGGCAAGCGCGAAACCGGCCAGGCCGCATCCGTTTGATGCCATGGCCGAACTGGTTGAATCCAGCCCGCAGGCGCTGGCCTGGGTATGGACGGGCGTCACCGCGCTGGCCATCGGCGGCGTTTTCTCCATCCTGCTGGTGCTGTGCCGCACCCCCGGCGTGCAGGAGGCAATGCCCTTCAAGGATTTCTTCCACACCGCACTCGTGGCGCATGTGGATCTCACCGTGCTGGCCTGGTTCATGTCGGTCGCCTGTCTCTGGTGGCATCTGCTTTCGCAGGGGCGAATGCTAATTGTACAGCGTTTTGCCCAGGGCTGTTTCATGACCGGCGTGCTGTTGATGGCGATTGCGCCATTCGCCAGCCGCGATGCCGGCCCGCTGATGAATAATTATGTGCCCGTATTGCAGGAACCGGTTTTTTTCCTTGTGCTGGGCTTCTGGTTTGCCGCGCTGCTGCTGCAAAGCGTTTCCACCCTCTTCGCCATACATATCGGCCGTCACAGCGGCCTGATGACGCTGCTTGGCTGGGCCAGCGCGCTCATCACCTTCACCTCGCTGATGGCGCTGGTGCTGAGTTATAACCTGATGCCCGCGGGCCTCGCGCCGGAGGAATATTTCGAGAAGCTTTTCTGGGCAGGCGGCCATCTGCTCCAGATCAACCACACCCATGTGCTGCTGCTTTGCTGGATGGCCCTGTGCATGGCGCTGGGGTGGAATGTGCAATGGGAACAGAAATGGGCCATGCCGCTGATCGTTCTGGTGACGGCCAGTGTTCCGCTCAGTCTGCTTCCCTTCGGCATATGGCCGGTCAATATGCCGGGCTTTCAGCTTTACTACACGGGGCACATGATGGTGGCGGGTGCGCTTTACCTGCTGCCCTTTGTCTTGTTGCTGCTGCGCTGGCGCGGCAAGCACCGGGAGACGGTGAAAGCCGGGCTGATCCCCATCCGCAACAGCCTTTATGCCTCCATCATGCTCTTTGCCGCGGGTGGTTTCATCGCCACCATGATCCGCGAGGTCGATGTCACCATCCCTGCCCATTATCACGGCAGCATCGTCGGCATCAGCATCGCCTGCATGGGGTTGTTTTACGCGCTGTTGCCGCTGCTCGGAAAGTCACCAGTCACAGGCCGCGCGGGTCGCTGGCAGCCATGGATCTATGGCATCGGTCAACTCATGCATATCAGCGGGCTCTTCATTTCCGGCGGTTATGAAGTGGCGCGCAAAACGACCGAATCCTATCAGGCGATGGGCGCAAAAATCGGCATGGGCATCATGGGGCTCGGCGGCACGGTGGCCATTGTCGGCGGGCTCATGTTCGTCTGGCTGATGATTACCCACCTCCGCCGCCCCAAAACAATTTTATAAGAGGGCGGTCTGATATGCTCGACCGCATTCGGCTATACTGGTGGCAGCGAAGACTGGTCGACGTATCGCGCCAGCTTTCCAAGCGTCTGGAAGATGAACAGCTTCAGGCCCGCGCCTACGCCCTGTGGGAAATGGCCCTGCGCCACCAAAGCATCCTGAAGCCCGCCAGAGGTATCGCCGCAAGACCGCTCTCCATCCTGCATTACCTCGGCGGCCTCATTCTCCCCGCCACACGCATGTACCTGATGCTGGCAGGTCACGACGCACAGCTCGACTATCTCAACATCACCCACCTGCGCTACCATCGCAGCCTGGAAGCCTGCACCAGGAAAATGGAATTCACCGAATCCGGCCCCCTCTGGCGCAAATGCGAACAGGAATCTCTGAGGCTTTTTATCTAATCATCATCTTTTTGTCATTCTCGGGCGCGCAGCGAACCGAGAATCCATATGAAGTGGGTGTCTCAGGGGGGATTCCCGGTTTACGCGATGCACGCCCAAAATTGACAAACCATAAACACTGGAGCGCATCGCGCGACTGGCCCATTGAGGGCCCGCCCGCCAATGCGGGCGTGACAGTGAGCGGAGCGAGCCAACAAAAGGTGGAGCGCATCGCGCGACTGGCCCATTGAGGGCCCGCGCCCTTATTGGGCGCGTCCATGCGGAGCATGGCAATTCAAATTATGCGAGCGGAGCGAGCCACTAAAAACCGTGCATGAATTGATTTAGCTCACGCTAAATCAATTCATGCAGCGTCCAGCCATAATGCTTGAGCCAAGCCTTCGCATGCGGCGTGTGCGGCGCGACTTTTTCCAGCAGCTTCCAGAAAGCCGGGCTGTGGTCGGCATGGCGCAGGTGCGCCAGCTCGTGCGCCACCACGTAATCCATCACCCAATGGGGCGGAATGATAAGGCGCCATTGAAACATGATACGGCCATCGGGATGGCAGCTTCCCCAGCGGCTTTGCGTGTCTTTGAACTGAATGCTCGTCGGGCGCACTTTCAGCAGTTTGGAATAATGCGCCACCATCGGCGCGGCCTGGCGGGCGGCCTCTTCCTTATACCAGCGCTTCAGCAGTCGCGTCAGGTTCCAGGCATCGTCCTCTTCCGGTTCCTCATTGCGCAGCTGAAACACCATCTCGCCGTCGATCAGTTCGGCATTGCCACGCTTATGGCCATATTCCACACGCCAGGGGATCGTCTCGCCGAAATAGGTGACTTCGCTGCCCGGCTCGCCGTCGAATACGCCATATTGCATGCGCTGCGCCACATGGGCTTCCATGCGCTGCCATTGTTCCTGTGCCCAGCGCGCATGCTGGCGGACAAACTCCACCGCGGCTTCCTGACGGTAACGGGATGGCAGCACCAGTGTCACGCCCTCGGGGCTCACCACCAGCTTGTAACGCTTGGCGCGCGCGTTCACACGTTGCAACAACGGCACGCGAATCAGCCGCTCCAACCCGTAGATCGGGCCTTCGCGTCTACGCTGCAAGAGATTTACTACGCCTTTCCTGCGCACGTTTCTTAAGCTCCTCGGCAATCAAAAACGCCATTTCCAAACTTTGGGATGCATTCATGCGCGGATCACAGTGCGTGTGGTAGCGTGCATGCAGATCCAGTTCGGATATGGCTTGCGCGCCGCCCAGGCATTCCGTGACATCCTGCCCCGTCATTTCAAAATGGACACCTCCGGCAATCGTACCCTCTGCTTCGTGAATTGCAAAGAAGCTTTTTAGCTCAGACAAGATATCGTTGAAGCGGCGTGTTTTAATACCATTAGGTGATTTTATGGTGTTTCCGTGCATCGGGTCGGACGACCAGACCACGTGCCGACCCTCTTCCTTGACCTTCCGCACCAGGGCAGGCAGCATTTCGCCGATTTTCCCCGCCCCCATGCGGGAGATAAGCACCAGT
Organism: bacterium; assembly: GCA_016124905.1. Taxonomy (NCBI): domain Bacteria; species bacterium. Next base: position 978 of record WGMV01000026.1, on the reverse strand, counting down.
TTCCCCGGGATATTGTCCGGATTCAGGGCGTCGATCACCTCAATCAGCTCATCCCCCTTCATGCTGGGGCCTACCTTGACCCCCACAGGGTTCTCAATCCCGCGCATATACTCGATATGCGCCTCGCCGAGCGTCCGCGTCCGGTCGCCGATCCACAGCATATGGGCCGAAAGGTCGTACCATTTGCCGTCAATCTCGTGCTTACGGGTGAAAGCCTGCTCATAATTGAGCAGCAGCCCTTCGTGGGAGGTGAAGAAACGCGCCTCTTTCAGCTGCTCCATATCATCCAGCGGCAACCCGCAGGCCTCAATAAAACCAAGGCAGTCATTGATGTTCTGCACCAGGTCCTTGAAGCGGCGCGCCTGGGGCGAGCGGCTGATGAACTCCGTGTTCCATTCACCGATCTGCTTGAGCGAGGCAAAACCGCCCTTGGCCAGCCCGCGCAGGTAATTCAGCGTGGCCGATGCCTGATGGTAGGCCTGCACCAGACGGGCTGGGTCCGGCTGGCGGCCTTTCATGTCGGCTTCAATGCTGTTGACGATATCGCCCCGGTAGGCCGGGTATTCCACCCCGTCCACCATCTCGGTTCCGGCGGAGCGCGGCTTGGCGAACTGCCCGGCGATGCGCCCCACTTTGATCACAGGGCTGCCCGCGCCATACATCAGGGCCACCGTCATTTGCAGCAACACGCGGAAATATTGCTGAAGGTTCACATGGTTGAATTCCGCAAAGCTCTCCGCGCAATCGCCGCCCTGCAGCAAAAACGCCTGACCGGCGCTTACGCTCGCCAGGTCGCGCCGCAGGTCCTGCACCTCATAGGGGGTCACCAGCGGGGGCAGGGAGGCCAGCTCGCCTTCTACCTTCGCCAGCGCTTCCACATTGGCATAGTCCGGCTGCTGACGAATGGGCAGTGCGCGCCAGCTGTCCGGAGCCCAGTTAGAGGCGGATGAGGCATGATTGGCTGTTTTGGTGGGCATA